>JAOUOM010000233.1 GCA_029880385.1 Cyclobacteriaceae bacterium
CTGGCTTATTACGACAAGGAACTTGAGTTGCGCTTGCGACTGGATCCTACCGGAGAGGGGTCTTCGGATATCAATAACCTCATTTACAGTATCGCATCCATCAACGCGGAAATCGGCAATTATTCCAAAGCCGAAAAAATGTATCTCGACTTATTGGAAAAGGATTTGGCAGCCGGTGGCAAAAAGGCTGAAGATTTTGTGTCGACCCTACTCGCACTTGCCGACCACTATACCCTAACGCGGGAAGCAGAAAAAGGAGACAGGCTGTTGAAAAAATATGGCGGATCCATCAAAAAAAACACATATGATGAGGCGATGAGCCTTCGCTTTAGAGGGGACTATTATGAAATACAAGGAGAATTTAGCAAAGCAGAGGCCAGCTATACCCGTGCCCTCGTCATCCTGGAGGAAACGGGATATTATCCCAGCCTGGAATATGTCTACATCATGAATGCGCTTGGCCTGCTCTATACCAACAAGAGCCAGTACCCCATTGCCGAAGAAATTTACAAACAATCACTCGACATCCTGGGCCGCTTGTCGGATGAAGATGAGGAGAGCAAGGCCGGGATCAATTTTAACCTGGCACAGGTCTATGTGGAACTTGGCCTTTTTGATGCTGCTCTGGACTTATACCTGCAAATTCTCGAATCAGACAAAGACTATTATGGCAGTGAATCCTTTTATGTTGCCACGACTTCATTTGTAATAGGGGGTATATATGCCGAAACAGGACGTTATGCAGAATCCGAAAAATATCTGCTCAATGCCATCCGGATTTTTGATAAAATAGGAGAGACAGAATCACTCGAATACGCATTTACACTCAACAACCTCATGCGGCTCTACACGTTGAAAAACGACTTTGCGCATGCCTTTGACTATGCAGAAAAATCACTGAATAAATACCGCAGCATTGTAGGTGAAGAACACTACGAATATGCCAAAACGCTCTCCAATGCGTCCGATATTTACCAGAAATACGGGAATCTCGACAAAGCCGAAACCTACCTGGCACAGGCAGACAAAATACGGGAAAAAAAGTTGGGAAATACCCATCCGCAGTATGCCCTGTCTACCCGAAAACTTGCCATACTTAACTGGAAAAAGCAAAACCTGGAGTCCGCACTTTCCTATTATCAAAAAACATTTGACAACTATTTTGCCCAAATCAACACCTACTTTCCCATCCTGAGCGAAGAAGAAAAATCAAAGTTTTATTACAATAAACTCAAGCCTACATTTGAGCAATTCAATTCCTTTATTGTAGAAAACCGCGGCGAAGACAAACAGCTCATCGGGCTTATGTACAACTACCAGCTGGCTACAAAAGGACTGATCCTCTATGCCACTAACAAGGTAAAACAAAGCATCCTCTCAAGTGGTGATTCAATACTCATTGCCAAATACGATACCTGGATTGGTCAGAAAGAGCAGCTGGCCCATCTGTTTAGCGCAAGTGAAATGGACCCCGATAAGCGAAGCAAACAAATCGACTCCCTCACTATAGCTGCAAATGAACTCGAAGGCGATCTGAGCAAATTGTCCTCCGTATTTGCCCAAAGCTTTGCCAGCAAGGATCTGACATGGCAGGATGTAAAGGCAAAACTAAAACCGGGAGAAGCTGCCGTAGAAATCATCCGGTTCAGGGATTTTGACCCTGACAGTGCCGGTATATACACGGATGAGGTTTACTATGCCGCTCTGATCGTAACATCGCAAACAGAAGAAGCCCCCGATCTGGTCATTATGAGAAACGGCCATCAAATGGAGACCCGATACCTCAACAATTACCGAAATGCTATCCGGTACCGGGTAAGCGAAAATTTTTCCTACAGAATGTTTTGGCGTCCCATTGCCAATCGACTGCAGGGCATCAAAAAAGTATATTTTTCACCAGACGGGGTCTATAACCAGATCAGTATCTATACCCTACAAAACCCGGATACCAAACTGTATACCATCGATGAATTTGATATCCAACTGGTAACCAACACAAAAGACCTGGTCGCATTCAATTACGACATCCAATCGGACTTCAGTAATCCGTCTTCCCTTTTTGGTTTTCCAAACTACAACATGGGAGCCATTGATGCACAACAAAAGGGAAACGAAAAAAACACAGCATCCGGCAGTGAAAACGCCCAGACTCCCGGCGAAAACCGGGGTGCCCGCGGTGGACGTGGAGCAGAGCCCGCCGAAGGGTTTGAGGAACTTGTACGTAGTGGCGGTATTCCGAGAGGCTTGAGGGGAAACATGCTACGCTACATGCGCTCAAATCAACTGCTGGCACTATTGCCGGGTACACAAAAAGAAGTGACGTTGATCGACAGCCTGTACACCCGGAAAAATGTGGAAACCCATCTCTATTTAAGTGACGATGCCATTGAAGAGCGTATAAAAGACGTTTCAAACCCTCAGACACTTCATATAGCCACACACGGTTTTTTTCTGGAACAGGAACACGACAGCAACATGGGCGAAACAGATAAATATGTTGCCAACCCACTGTTACGGTCAGGCCTTATTTTGGCAGGGGCCAACAGCTTTATCAGTACAGGGGAAATAGGGGCTGAAGTGGTATTAAAAGACGACGGAATCCTGACTGCATTTGAAGCCATGAACCTGAATCTGGACAACACGGAACTGGTAGTATTATCTGCATGTGAGACCGGTCTGGGCGAAGTACAAAATGGGGAAGGTGTATTTGGCCTCCAACGAGCATTTCAGGTAGCGGGAGCAGACGCAATCATCATGTCCATGTGGTCGGTAGATGATAATGCCACGCAGGAACTCATGACAAATTTTTATGAGGAGTGGCTCACATCAGGTAATAAGCACCTGGCATTTATCGCCGCACAAAAAAAACTAAAAGACAAGTGGAAATCCCCCTTCTACTGGGGGGCATTCGTCATGATAGGCAACTAATCAAAATGAAATAATTCTCATTTATCATAAAAAGGATAGGTTTATACCCATCCTTTTTTTATTTATATGGCTATAAAGTTACTTCGCCAACCCAATACCCATAGGAATTTTGAAATTACATCTCACAGACCCCAACGACCCGTTTGAAAAAAGGCTGCTCGAAATGCTTTGTCTTGCAACCTTTCTAATTGCCGGTTATGCATTTTTAGAAGGTTGGCTAGTAAGCGGAGACAGGGCGATGACCCGTATCGTCATCTTTGCAGTCGCATTGATCAATCTTATTTCTTATCTTTTGCTTCGACAAGGATGGCTTGTAAAGTTTATTACATTTTTCACCATTCTTTCCCTCTATGCTGTCTCCATTTTATTTTGGTTTTGGATAGGGGGTATCAATGGCCCATCAGGTGTTTTGATCCTGGTTTCCATTACACTTAGTTTCGTTTTTATTTCAAAAAAATACAGGACACACATATTCCTGCTAAATATTGTCCTCATTTCAGCCCTTACTTTCGTTCATATTTATTTCCCTACTTCCATTCACTATAATTATGTGCCTTTTAATGGTTTTGCCATTGATTATTTGCTGGTGGCCATCGGATTAATCATTGTGATTTTCCTGCTCAAAAGAGAAGTAGACATAGAGCGAAAAAGGATTCATTATAAAAACAAGCAATTGCTACAGCTTAACCATGACCTGAAAAGCACTGTAAAAAGTCAGCTGACTACCTTTAAAGCTTTATCTGATACACGAGATAAGTTGGTAGAATCTGAAAAAATGGCCTCAATTGGTAAACTAACCGCAGGCCTGGCACACGAACTAAACAATCCATTAAATTTTGTAGGGGGAATGGTAACCCCATTACGCCAGGACATCGAAGAATTGATCCAGATGATTCCGGAAAACAAGCAGGGTGAAGCAGAGGAATTATCGGATGAAATCCAATCACTGCTTCATTCGATTGAACATGGAACACAGTTAGCTACCAGCATAATCAAACGACTGCTCATGATCCGACCAAAAGGAGTAGGCGATTCTAACTTTCCCATAAAATTGAATGAGCTTGTCGAAAATGTAGTCGAACTAGCCAAGAAGTCTTCTGGGGAAATCCGTATATCCTATGAGCTTGACCCTGCCTGTATCGTATTGGGAAATCAGGTAGAACTTAGTCAGGTCATTCTGAATTTAATCCGGAATAGTATGCAAGCCATACCAGAAGGAAGAACCGGTGAAATTCTTGTGAAAATTTCATGTGATGAAGCAAATGCGCATATAACTGTAAAAGACAATGGCATGGGTATGGACGAAGAAACTATTTCACATGCTTTTGAGGCATTCTACACAACAAAGTCCTCTGATAAAGGAACAGGTTTGGGTCTTTTCATTACTTACGGTATCATCCAAAACCATGGAGGCTCTATTGCCCTTTCAAGTGAACCAGGTGAAGGTACGACCATACTCATATCTCTTCCTTTGATTCAAACCGGATCCTAAATACTCTCATTAAAAGACGACACAAAGCCATCCCTTAAAATGATTATAACTTTTTTCCGTCAAACACCGATCGAACAAAAGATATATACAATCTCAACACTATGTGGAGGGATTATCCTTTTCATTCACTCCTTTGTAATGGCGAAACACAACAATTATTTTCTTTCGGGAGTTGAACTGGTTGCCTCAATACTTAGTGTTTTTCTTTCCTATCAAAGCATTTTTAAGAACAAATTTGAAACCTACATTCCTTTCCTGATTAGTATCATCACTATTTTCTCTGTTATTTTTTGGAAGGAACAAGGTGGCTACATTGGACTAGCAGGCATAATTATGCCGGGAGTTGCCCTAACCATTATGTTTTCAATGCCCTATAATCGCCGTTATTTTTCACTAGCCTATTCGTTAATCCTTGTTTTATCATTAACCTTTTTGCAACAATACCTTGTCGGCACCAGTACCATTTCTAATATTTTTACCCCTATTGAA
>JAOUOM010000234.1 GCA_029880385.1 Cyclobacteriaceae bacterium
CATCATCCTTGTCGTATTTCTTCCCATCATTACCCTGACGGGCATTGAAGGCAAGACCTTTCGGCCCATGGCTCTGACGGTAAGTTATGCCATTCTGGGGGCCATGATCCTTTCCATGACCTATGTACCGGTAGTCTCTTCTTTGCTGATGAGCAAAAACATAAAATCACATTTTACGGTCTCAGACCGTATCATGAATGCCATCCGCAAAATGTACCTACCGGTTCTGGAAAGGTCATTAAAACTTCCCAAATTGGTTTTGGGTCTTTCCATTGGTTTGTTTTTGAGTACGATTGTAGTCTTTAGCCAAATGGGGGCTGAATTTATCCCAACGCTCGAAGAAGGTGACCTTGCCATGCAAATGACCATACAACCCGGTAGTTCACTGGAAGAAAGCATCAAAACATCGACACGTGCCGAGCAAATCCTGCTCGACAAATTCCCGGAAATCAAACATGTGGTTTCGAAAATCGGAACAGCTGAGGTACCGACCGACCCCATGGCCATTGAAGATGCCGACATTATGATTGTGATGAAGGAAAAAGACGAATGGACCAGTGCCCAGACACGGGAGGATCTGGTGGCCATGATGAAACAGGAGCTGGAAGTAATCATCGGGGCTACATTCGAATTTACCCAACCCATCCAACTGCGCTTCAATGAGCTCATGACCGGTGCAAAAACCGACATTGCCATCAAAATATTTGGCGAAGACCTGGATGAGCTTGTCAGACTTGGCAACAACACAGCGGATATTATCGGCAAAATAGAAGGTGCCGGTGATGTGAAGGTGGAACAAACTGACGGGTTGCCACAGTTGGTGATCAAAATGAACCGTGACCAATTGGCACGGTACCATGTGGATGTAGACGATGTGAACCAGGCTGTCCGAATGGCGTATGCCGGGGAAGTGGCCGGTGTGGTTTTTGAAGGGGAAAAGAAGTTTGACCTGGTAATCCGGCTGCTCCCCGCGTACAGGGAAGGCCTTGACCTTTCGCAGCTATTTATTCCGCTGGAAAACGGCAATATGGTTCCCCTTGGTGATTTGGTGACGACAGAACTTGTGGAAGGCCCCATGCAAATCTCAAGGGAGGATGCCAAGCGACGAATCGTTATCGGCGTAAACGTACGTAACCGGGATGTCGCCAGCCTGGTCAACGATATTCAAACCCAGCTTAATTCCCGGCTCGCACTGCCTCCGGGGTATTATATTACCTATGGCGGACAGTTTGAAAACCTTCAGGCAGCACAGCAACGGCTGATCATCGCCGTACCTATCGCGCTTTTGCTTATTTTTCTTTTTCTCTACACCGCCTTCCGATCGCTCAAATACAGTGCACTCATCTTTACAGCTGTTCCACTCTCGGCCATTGGAGGCATCATCGCACTCTGGTCGCGCGGCATGCCATTTAGTATTTCGGCGGGAGTAGGTTTTATTGCTTTGTTTGGGGTAGCTGTATTAAACGGTATTGTACTGATCAGCCATTTAAACGAATTACGTGAAAGCGGGGAATTTACCCTGGGAGACCTTATTATCCGCGGTAGCCTGGCCCGGTTACGCCCGGTATTAATGACGGCAGCCGTGGCAGCTTTTGGTTTTTTGCCCATGGCACTTTCGACTTCAGCAGGTGCTGAGGTCCAGAAACCGCTGGCAACTGTCGTGGTAGGCGGGCTGATATCCTCTACCCTGCTCACCCTTGTCGTACTGCCTGTCATATACCTCATATCCAACCGCTCGTATTCCTTTACGGTGTCGCCTAAATTACTGGTATTGGTAATCGGTATGTTGGGTTTATCCGTTCCTTCTCTTTCACAAACTACCCTATCGCAGCCTGATGCAATACAGCGGGCCTTAAGTGAAAACCTGGAGTTGAAACAGGCCGAACTTTCACTGGAGCAATCACGGCTCTCCATCCGCAAGGCATATGATCCGGGAGACCTCAGCCTGGATTATCAGCGCGGCAACATCAACTCACAGTTTGTAGACTATTGGTGGGAAGCCAACCAGTCTTTGGGAAACCCATTGGAAGTACTTCGGGCAAAAGATGTAGCGATGGCCAGCTATCACGCCAAAGAAGCCGCATACCTGCTTCTGAAAAAACACGTGATCCATGAGGTGAAACAAGCCTGGAACATCTGGTATTTTGAATCAAAACGGCTGGGGGCAATCGAAGCGGCCATCCCGGCTACCGAGACCCTGCTGCAAAAAATACAAAAAGCCGTGGAAGTTGGGGAAATCAATTTTGCAACGGAAAAAAGCCTGACCGAACTGGCCCGGACACTCGAAACGATGCGTGCCCTGGCACTGACTTCCTACCAACAATCGTGGCAAGAACTCCAGAAAACCTGTCGTCTGGACTCACTCTATAATCCGGGAGATCTGGTTTGGATCCCTATTCTGACAGATTCACTACCACAGCTTGACCCTTTGTTTTACAATGCGCAGGAAAGGGAAATGGAAACGTCCCACAGCCAGGTCAGGGCAAAAAAAGCCGCGTACTTCCCCACGCTATCTGCCGGCTATTTCCAACAAGAGATAGATGGCATAGGTGGATTAAATGGCTGGAAAATCGGAGCCAGCATCCCACTGTGGAACCGGCCAACTAAAGTGGAGGTGCAAACAGCACGGATAGAAGCCCTGAAAACACAGCAAAACCTGCAGTACGAAATTGAAAACATGGAAAATGAATTAGTCAACCTGCTACGTCTTTACAGGGGGCTGACGGGCTTTATGAATCGTTCAGCTACTGACTTTGAGGAAGACATGCGTAAGATCAACCGCTCGCTGTCCGAAGGGAATATCAGCATGTTTGAATATGCACAACTCCTCCAGCCGATGGTGCAAAATCAACTAAAAGCCATCGACTTACAACTCCTCTTTTATCAAACACTTTATCAAATCGAATACCTCTCCAAATAACCAGACCATGAACAAAATTTTCCTTTATATAGTATTGGCTATCCTGTCAGCCTGTGGGGCCCAGCCAGCAGAAGAAGAAGAAGAAAGTGACACCTCCTTTGTACTTACCCTTAGTGAGGCCCAGCGAAAAGAAAAGGGTATTCAGAGTGGACGGATTACCAAGCAGCCGATCCGAACGTTTGTTTCGGCAACAGGCACCATTGATGTGCCGCCAAACAATAAAGCAGCAGTCCACATTACGCAGCCTGTTTACATCAAAGATGTACGAGTATTGCCCGGGGATGCCGTCAAAAAAGGAGATATCCTTGCAGTGGCATTTCACCCGGATATTTTACGTCTGCAGGAAGATCTGATAAAAGCTGCTGCCGTCCAGCGACAGCTACGGAGCCAATTCGACAGGCAATCCAAACTGGTGGAAGACCAAATCGTGGCCCAGCGGGATTTTGAAACCCTCCGTAGCAACCTGAGCATGGCAGAAGCTGAATACAATGCCATTGCCTACCGGTTAAAAATGCTCAACCTGAACCCAGAATCCATTGCAGCAGGTACCATTCGACAGCAAGTCCTGATCGTGGCACCTATCGACGGCCGGGTCACGGAAATGTCGGTATACATGGGTCGGCTGATCCAGCCGGGTGAAGAGGCATTTGTCCTGGTCAATTCAAATCACAAACACCTGGAGCTTAATGTATTCCCCACAGATGCCATGGATGTAAAAAAAGGACAGCAGATCACCTATTCAATAGGGAATGGATCCATTACCGGAAGCGGTGAAGTCTACCTGACCAGTCCTGCCCTGTCCGAAAACCAGACCGTAAAAGTCCACGGCCATTTGCATAATGAAGACCAATCACTTTTGATCGGGGATTTTGTGAAGGCAAACATTTACATAAAAACCGACAGCCTGTATGCATTGCCTTCGGGTGAAATCATCCATTTTCAAAACCGCCAATATATTTTCATCAAATCTGGTGAAGGCTACAGGAAGACAGAAATCATCACAGGGCTTAGTGATGGCACCTATACGGAAATCTCGGGGCCTGCGAATGTGCTGAATGAAGAAGTAATCCTACAGGGGAATTACTTCCTCAATGGAATGTAACCCGAATGACAACACAAAAAGAGGCGGGCCCGGGAAAAGATTTTCCCGGGCCCGCCTCTTTTTTTTACACTATTCTGATCGTTTAGCCCGCCTTTTTGGTCTGATCAATTGACGTACCGGCACGTCGATTTGCTCCTTTGGCTTTTTCCATGGGCAATTTGGCATGCAGGATTGCCGCCGTAGCTGCCTTGTCCATTATATCCTGATTGCCCTGATACGCATAGCCAAGAGCTGTCAATTCCGTGATGATCTTGCTATATTCTTCAGCCCGAACGGGTGTAAACATTTCGCGGCTCTGGAAGTAAACGGCTTCAATTATGGTAAGCGACCGCTTCATCAGCCCGAATAATTCCTCTTGCTTCTTCTGTCCTTTACCCATACGCCTGGTTTTGGTCAAAGGCATCAGCGCACTGATTTTTTTCAGGCTTTCGTTCAATTCTTCCGGAGATGGTTTGTTTGCTTTCATTGCGCAATAGACGTTAATGTTTTTATAAGTTCGTTGACGGCCTTGTGATCGTAATCCGTGGCCAAACGGGCATAGCTCCGAATGGACTCGACTGCTTCCCTGTATTTCTTCATGGATATCTGTACCAACCCTAAATTATAATGGCTGTTTGGAAATTCCGGCTCCAGTCCGATTGTAATTTCATAATGTAATTGAGCCAACTCCAAACTGCCCTTGTCCGAATAGAGGTTTGCCAGGTTATAATGTGCTTCAAAATGACGCGGGTTTTCACGAAGGCAAGAAGTAAAATAATTTACTGCCTGAGCGGGTTCGTCACGATCGGCCAGCATAATACCCAGGTTGCAATATGCGTCGGCAACCGACTGTTTGTGTCGGATGGCCATCAGGTAGGTCTCTTCGGCCCGACTATCCCCC
>JAOUOM010000235.1 GCA_029880385.1 Cyclobacteriaceae bacterium
CCTATACGTTGCTTGCCGGATTGATTTTTTATTTTATCAGCCTGTGGCTTCCGTTTCATCTGGTTGGGCAGGCGATAACGGGAGGGACGCTTTGCGTTTTGGCTGTTTGGCTGTTTGTGAGGGAGGTGCGGTATTCAAAAGCAGGCAGCCTCATGTATGGTTCGGCCTATTTTTGGCTGGCTGTTTCCGGTGCTTCCATGCTGTTGGCGGATCAAATCCTGTATAGTTTTGATTTTATGATTCATTCGCTTTTTCTCGGCTTTTTGTTTTCCATGATCTTTTTACAAGTATCCGAAGCGATTATTTATCGGGTTTCGGGACAGGTGATTGATGGCAAGCCTGTATTTTGGACAGGATTGCTGGCCCTGGGATTGCTGATACGGCTGGCAGGCGGGGATTTGCTGGAAAACTCACTGGCACGGCAACTGGGGGGCGTACTGAATGTAGCCACTTTGCTGGGTTTTTTTGGGTTTGTTGGGGTTAAACTGATAAAGGCAAAGCGAAATGAAGGTTGAAAAAGGGTTTCGGATAGCTTTTGTTTATTTGTTTCTGGTTGCACTGATCGGGACATTGCTGCGCTTGTCCATTCTTTATCCTTTGTCGTTTTCTTACCCGTATGTACTCCATGCACATTCACATGTGGCTTTTATGGGGTGGCTTTTTAATGGCGTTTTTTTGCTGACACTTGGTAGCCTTGATGTACAGGCACCCTGGATCAAGCGACAGTTTGTTGGCTATCAAATTGCGATTCTGGGAATGCTGATTAGTTTCCCTTTGCAGGGATATGGGCCAGTGTCCATATCGTTCAGCACGCTTCATATCGTTATTTCCATTTGGTTTTTAGTAAAAGTATGGCCGCTATTGCCGCATATACCCTATGCCGAAAAATGGATTAAAGCGGGTTTGGTCTTTATGGTTATTTCTGCTGGCGGGCCTTTTACATTGGGTCCCCTGGCGGCACTGGGCTACAAAGACACCATTTGGTATGATTTGTCAATCCAGTTTTACCTGCATTTTTTCTTCAATGGCTGGTTTTTTATGGCATTGGCAGGATTGATGAGCCATCATTTTTCGATTGATACGGGCAGGGGGTTCACCTGGATGGTCGGGGCTATGGTGCCGTTGTTTTTTACCTCGGTGATGGTATTTGACCAGTCTGGTTGGGTACGGGTTTTGAGCCTGGCAGGTTCGGTGGGTTTTGGTATGGGTGTCTATCATGTGCTTGTGGTATTCAGGCCCGAAGTGCGTCAGCCCAAGCAGCAGGGATTATTTGCGGTATTGGTCATCAGCCTGCTATTGAAAACCTTGTTTCAGGTAGTGATCAACCTGGCGGATGTAGCGGTCTGGGTGGCGGGGTTGCACCATCTGGTCATCGGGTTCCTTCACCTTACTTTTTTGGGTGTGCTGACACCTGCTATTTTTATTTTGGCCGAAAAATATGTTCGTATCAGCCGTGTAGGCCTGCTGATCCTTTTGGCGGGTTATGTGATTACCGAGGCTAGCTTGTTTTTGGGTTTTGTACCCGGATTTAGCTGGATTTATCAAAGTTTGTTTGCCGGTGCCATTATCCTGCTTTTGGGAACAGGCTGGCTGCTGGCATTTTTACGTCGGCAGGACTAATTCCGTTCTCTTTACGTTGACGACTGGAGGTGCCTGAGGTGGGCCAGGGCAAAGCGGATGTCGCCATAGCTATATTCTTCACCCAGTTTTTCCTTGATTATGCGCATTTCACCTGACTGTACGGTTTCCTGTACGGTGAGGATATTGTCCAGTTTTTCCTGGTCGAGGAATGTGCCCACATTTAGTGTGCCTTTTTCCACAAATAAGGCCAGATGGCCCATGATGGTATTGGTGGTCAGGTTCCTTTCTTCTGCAATTTCGTCGATGCTTTTTCCCTGATGGTAGAGTTCCAGTGTGACAGCACGTGTATCTGCCTTTTTTTGCTTTTTTATTTTTTCGGTTGTTTTATCCTTCAGGTAGATTCGTTCACGCACCGGGGTACGGCCTTCCTGTGCAGTTTGAAGGACCAATAGTGCTTTTTTTATTTGTGTTTTGTATTTCATAAACAGGTGTTCCAGTTCTTCCACTTCTTTCAAAAACCCTTTGCTTTTCTTGGTCGCAGATAGTTTTTTGATTTGCTGGTTTATACTTTCAAGCCGGCTGTCGGCTTGTGTATCAAAATAGGTTTTGGCTTTTTGCACACGATCGGTAAGCAGTGCCAGGTAGCTGTCGGGATTTTCCGCTATGATCCGGGCTATCTGATGGCAGAATTTATCTGCTGTTTCCCGGATTTCGTGGGTTTTGGTCAATAGTTCCAGTGCCCATTCTTTGTAGGGTTGGCGTATGGATTTTTCACCACTTTCGTCATAAACTTTGAGATGCGTGTGAAGAGATCGCTCCAGGGAATCCAGGTCAAAGGCCTGCTGGGTGAAGAGAAGGTGATGTTCGCGTGTATCATGCTGAAGGGATTTTTCCAGTAATGCCCTCTCTTTTTTTGTCGTGGAAAAGGCAGAGATTGCCTGGTCGCTTTCAAAGGCAATTTGGGGCAGGGGTGCCGAAAGCACCAGCCCTTCAAGAGATGTGAGCCGCGACAGTGCCACATACATCTGACCCGGCGCGAACGTTTTTGACAGATCCAGAACAGCTTTTTCGAACGTCAGGCCCTGGCTTTTGTGTACCGTAATGGCCCAGGCAAGACGAATGGGGTATTGCTCGAAATAGCCGATAATTTTTTCTTCAATTTCCAACGAATCCGGATTGAGTACATAGCGGATATTTTCCCAGATATACGGCTCCAAAGTTATTTCCTTTCCATCATCACAACTGATGGTTAGGTTATCCTGATCCAGGCTGGCTACCCGTCCGATTTTGCCGTTGAAATAGTTTTGGGCACCCGATGGGTCATTTTTGATAAACATTACCTGAGCATCCGTTTTCAGGATCAGTTCCTCCTGGTTGGGGAATAGGTGCGGGTCAAACTGCCCTTTCACGGTGGCTTTGTAGCATTTTTCCTTACCGGGCAGGCGGTTCAGTTCCCGTTGATTGATCTGGTCTGCCTGCCGGTTGTGGGTAGTTATGTGAATGTAGCCATCGTTCTGGCCTGTCTGGAAATCCTTTTTGTAGTGGGAGTGGAGGATATGTCGGTCGTCATCTGTCAGGTGGTTGTCGCGCAGGTGGTTGAGTAGTTCGATAAAGTGGGGGTCACTCTGCCGGTATACTTTTTCGAGTTCTATGTAGATGGGGGGAGATTCCCGAAGTACCTGTGCATCAAAAAAATAAATACTGGTATAGTACCGGCTCAGGTAGTGCCATTCCTGAGGCTGTACCACCGGAGGCAACTGGAGGAGGTCACCGATAAACAATACCTGGACACCCCCAAAGGGCCGGTTTTTTTTGCGTCGGACGTGCCTGAGCACCTGGTCGATGGCATCCAGTACGTCAGCGCGTAACATACTGACCTCATCGATGATCAATAGTTCCAGTTCGTGGAGGAGCTTACGTTTGGAACTGTTGAGTTTGATTGTGGAGAGTAGTGTGGCGGGTGTGTTTATTTTCTGGCTTACATCCTCTATGGGCTGGTTTTGGGGCAGGAAAAGTCCAAAGGGAAGTTGAAATAGAGAATGGAGTGTTACCCCTCCGGCGTTGATGGCGGCAATGCCTGTCGGTGCTGCCACCACCGTGTTTTTATAGGTGTGGTTAATGATCTCTTTCAGGAAGGTAGTCTTGCCTGTCCCGGCCCGCCCTGTCAGGAACAGGTTTTTGTGGGTAGTGTTGATGTAGGTCTCTGCCAGAGAGGCGATGTTGTCAGGACTGCCTTTTTCCATGCGGTAAAACTAACAAATACAACCCCAACCGTATACGGGAATTACTCGCCGTTCCATTGCCCCATTTTCCCGTGTTGATAATCCCTGATGGCTTCATTGATTTCGTTCGGTGTATTCATCACAAAGGGGCCATGAGCCACGATTGGTTCATGGAACGGTTCACCATGACCCAGGATCAGAAAACTATCTTCTTTTGCTGAAATGGCCAGTTTTTCTCCTTCAAATCCAAACTCCGCCAATTCATGTTTCACCACCTGCGTACCATTTACCGTCAGGTTGCCCCGTACCACGTAAAACAGAATCTGGTGGTGGGAGGGCACATCAAAAACCAAATTTCCTCCGGCATTTAGTTGCATGCTGGCCATTGTCAGTCCTGTCAGCGATTCAATGGGGCCTTTTTGTCCATTCCATTCCCCGGCTACAAGGTTGATCCGGGCATTTCCGTCGGGTGTGGTGAACTGAGGAACATCCTGTTGCTCCAGGCCCACATAATGGGGAGGGGTCATCTTTAGACGCGCCGGAAGATTCATCCATAGCTGGATGACTTCTTCCTCTCCACCATTTTTTTTAAATTCCGGTGATGATACTTCCGAATGGATCAGGCCCCGCCCTGCCGTCATCCATTGCACACCACCTTCATTGATCACACTTTTGGCTCCACTCGAATCCCAGTGCATGATGTCTCCTTTGAGGATAAACGTGAGTGTTTCAAAGCCGCGGTGCGGGTGTGGGCCGAACGGAAGTCCCTGATTGTCGGGTTGGTAGAATTGCGGGCCATGGTGGTTGAGAAAAAGAAACGGGTCGAGGTGGTCGACAGAGAGGGTAGGCATGGCCCGGTAGGTGATCAGGTCATCAATAGGGGCGAAAATAGCCCGGTGGATGGTTTTGAGTACACGCATGTAGCTTTTAGGTGGTATTCCTGCACGTACATTTGATTATGACGTTGCCGGGATAGGAGGGGTAGTCCGCGGAGCGCCGACCTCCGGTCGGCGCTCCGCGGTGCAGTTTATTTTCCAGTAATAAACTTATACACACCGTAGATGGCTACTACGGCACCCAGTACCAGGCTT
>JAOUOM010000236.1 GCA_029880385.1 Cyclobacteriaceae bacterium
TACTTGTAAAAAGATCATGGAAAACAAAAAGCCGAGAAAAAGCGAATGAATCATAAAATCAAAACTATACAGGATTTGATCCGCCAACAGCATGGAAGCACCGGAAACAGCCAGCCAAAAATAGGCGGCACCATACATGAGGCTGCCTGCTTTTGAATGCCGCACCTCCCTCACAAACAGCCAAACAGCCAAAACGAAAAGCGTCCCTCCCGTTATCGCCTGCCCAACCAGATGAAACGGAAGCCACAGGCTGATAAAATAAAAAATCAATCCGGCAAGCAACGTGTAGGATTGAGATGCCCCCATCTTTTTGATCCGGGTGGACAAAATCATCAACACGACAAATCCCTGCCAAAAAAGAATGGCATCCGGAATAAAACCCGTGCGAAAAAATTTCACATTTGCCATGGTCAGGCAAAAAAAGGCCAGTACATGAAGCAAAGAGTCTGTCCGGTGTCCGGCTGCAGGATGGGCCAATTCGTCCCATACCAGCAGCAATCCGGCGATTGCAACAAATACGGAAGCCATTTCGATACCGGCAAGTGTGATCAGCATGCCCACCACCACAAGCCAATAGGCCGAAACACGAACCCCATCGGCCCGAGCCATTACCTTTTCGGCGGTTATCAGACCTCCGGTAAATCCATTGAGCATCAACAACCCATGAAAATGGCTCCCTGCCCAGGGCATCAGGCCCATTTTTCCCAACGCCGCAGCCAGCCCGGCAAGTAGAAAAGCCGGAACGAAAATGAATGCAAGTTTTTTAGGCACTTAGAAATCCTTCTGATTGGATTTGGCCAAAATAATCAAAACAGGAACAAAACACCAGACAAGCAACGCAAATCCTGCGAGGACTACCCCGAGGTTGGATCCAAAAAACTGATGAAAAAGGGCCCCGGTATACCCAAACAATGCAGCCGTATCAAATTTTAACATGATAAAAATACGGCTCAGGTCAATGGGATTAAACAGCGAGGCAATCAACGAAACCTTGTCCAGCGGATACTCTTCAAACTTGATCATGGCCAGCACAAAAATGCCATCATACAATATTGCAAACAAAAGCCAGGTCAGGATTGCCAGCCCAAATCCACGCAAACGGTTGTCATTAAGCAACGCAATCAGGTAGGCCAGTGCCGAAAATATGATGGTCATCAAAATACCGGCGACAAGCACATACAGGAAATGTAGCAAATAGCCGGACACAGATACTCCGTAAACCAGAAAGGGGATCAGAATCCCAACGACAAAACTGAAACATAGCGACAGAACCAGTCCCAGAAACTGCCCCAGGAAAATTGTAGACCTGCGAATCGGTTGCGCCAGCAGCATCTCGATATAGTCACGTGAGTTATAAAAATAGATCACACCGAAAACAGTGGAAATCAACGGGATCAGGATGGTGATAACGTGAAGGAGGCTAATGATCGCCTTGGAAATATCCCCATTGGCTACTAAAAGGCCAAAAGTTGCCACAAAATAAAAGGCCGTATACGAGATCACCCAGTTACTACGGATGAGGTCAATAAAACTGTATTTCAATATTTTGTTCATATCGAGGCTTTCTTTGTTGTGAGGGCATGGGCAATAGCCCGCTCCAGGTTGGGCTCCGATTGTTGTTTTTTCAATTCATCCACACTCCCCTGAAAATAGATGTTGCCTTCCAGTAAAAAGATGATTTCTTCCGCCATTTCCTCTACCAGTGGAATAATATGGGTCGTGAAAATAATGCTTTTGTTCTCTCTCCGCTTTTCGAGCAGGTAGTCTTTCAGACGAATAATAGCAGTCGGATCCAATCCGTTGGTCGGTTCGTCCATGATGAGCAGGTCGTTGTGAAACATCAGCGACAACATGATACTCACTTTTTGCCGTGTGCCACCCGAAAGGTTTTTGAGGCGTTTATCGAGATATGGTTCCAGCTCAAATAAATCGACAAATACTTCTTCACGCGCAGGTTGCTGCCGAATGTCGCCAAGCATACGCACGAGTTCACGGGGAGTAAGGTTTTCGGGATGTCGTGAAATCTGCGGCAGGTAATCGATGTATGTCCGGTAACTGCTCTGGTCATTTATTTGTTCACCCTTCAGGTACATTCCGCCCTTGTCGGGTCGTACCATGCCCATCAGACATTTGATCAGGGTCGTTTTGCCCGATCCATTTGGCCCCAGGACCGCAACTATTTTTCCGGCACCGATTTCGAGTGACACATCATTGAGGACGGTCAGGTTTCCAAACGTTTTTGTCAGGTTTTGTACGTTGATCATAGGTTGTAAGGTTGCATCGCCGGACTGGCATCCACAAGATTTTCAGGTGTAAGCGAAGGAACAATGTATTCGGCAAAATTGATCATTTCAATGAACAAACTCCGAAGCATAATAATAGAAATGGGCACACGCTCGACAATATAGGCAAACAACTTGACCGGCCGGTGTGGTACGTCGCCGATACCATCCTTATCCAGGTCATATCCGGCATAATCGTCCCAGTAATTATGATCATAACGATCCTTTGACTGTTTTGAATTGGTCGCAATATTAAAATTATTGCCCCGGAAATTATTGCCTGTCACATGGTTGTCAAAACAGCTTCCCATGACCTTGAGTGCCCACCCGTTTTTTTCAAATACATTTTGCTGTATGGTTAGTCGGTTGGCACCTTCGGCATGTATGGCAATGGTGTTATTTCGAAAAATATTCCCCGAAAGTTCCCCATCATATATTTCCTTTAACAGGAGCCCAAACGAGGCACTCCCCCAATTGTCGAGAAATTTGTTGTCCTTCATGGTGATCCATTTGGAAAACATGACCGCTACACCTGAGCCATTATTTATAAATGTATTTTTGAAATAATCGTCATGATTTGAAAACATGAAGTGCAGGCCATACCGCACATTTTGCTCGCTATAATTATCGTGGATACTCCCATAATTGACAAATTCGAAATAGATGCCATCCCGATGGTTTTTGACCGTATTATAGGCGACTTCTATGTTGTCACAGTACCACAAATGGATGGCATTGCCGGTAAAGGTCTCACTTCGTCCGGGGGTACCGATCACGACATTATGACGTACAATCGTGTGGTTTGATTTCTGAAGATAAATACCAAAGAAGGTGTTTGTCAGGATGCAGTTTTCGATAAGGATATGGTTCCGCTCCCGTACGCGTATTCCAGCCCGGTCTTTAATAAAACTGTGTCCCACATTTTGAATAGTCAGTCCCCTGACGACCACACTATCCGAATCAATGACCAGGATTTCATCTTTCTCCTCCCCATCGATCACGGCATGGCCCTGCCCGTCAAGTGTCATGGGTTTGTCGATGACAATATTTGTCTCAAAAAAAACCTCACCGTCAAGCAGTAAGGTATCAAAAGGCTGCGCCTGCCCGATGGCTTCCGCTACGGTACGATACGCACCGTTTTTGCCCACCCGGAGCGTATGAGCCCCCGCCGTGAGTGTAGCACACAAAAAGAGAAGTATCAGCTGAATATTAATGGGCCGCATGCTGTACCTGGTGATTGTGCATGGCACGCTGACTATCAAAAAGGTCCATCAGGCCTTGCCACTGATACACCTCTCCTCCGTGTTTCTTTACCATTTTTTCTGCCATCTCTTCATCAGAAATGGCCGTCAGAAACATCCCCATGGGACTGGGCAGATCCTCTGAAATCAAATAATAGGTGGCAAAGGCATCCAACAATTCCCCCGGCTTGTCGTAACTATTGACAAGCACGTGGGCAAATTTTTCCTGTTCTTGTTTCTGATAATAATTCACCATGCATTCGACCGCATCAAACGTAAATATTTTGCCTTTTTGTGTGACAAGCTCGGCAGCATATCGCTGATCCATGATGCCCATTCTACAAAAATCACATGCCTGCTGGCCATATGCAATGGGTTGGGGTGTGGGTGTACAAGCCAGCATCCCGGTCAATAAAACCAGCACCATGATTTTATTGACGATCAAATCTATAACTGCTTTTTTCATTCGTTCGTCGTTCGTATCCCTTTGAAGTAACTGTAAAACCCCAACACGATACTTGCTAACACAACAAGTGTTCCTGTCCGGGGAAAGGAATGAACTTCCAAATTTACAACTTTCCGGATGCCTATGACAGGAGGTTGAAAACTTTGCCCCTCAATTTTCAGTGCGGCCTCGGGATCAAGATTGTGCCCAAAATCATACAGCCAAAGATAAAAATCAATAAAAGCTACACTGTAGCATGCCAGCGCAATGAGCAACCACGACATCATCATCCACCGCCTGCCAGCATACGCACTCAGCAATCCGGCAAAAACCAGCAATAGCACCGCAATGGGAAAAATCGTGAGCTCACGGAATTCTTCCGGCTTGATTTCCTTCATCCCCACATTGTGATTAAGCACATTCAGTATCATCAAGGCCTTGGGCGACACATCTGCGATTTTGTCAATATGAATCAAAATGGCGATATCCTTTGGATATTGCGGCACCACCAGACTGATTTTCCAAAGTGGGAAAACAAATAATAGTAGTAAAACACCCGCCGAAAGGGCAATGCCTATCCGCGGATTTAGTTGTGGCATTTTTATCACTCGTTATGCGTTAAGGATTAAGGATTTGTGCCAATGTCTTTGGGGCGGGAAATGATATAGGCAACGGCACCCAAACCAAAAGCCAAAGCAAGAAACAATGCGCCTGTATGCGGGTAGGAATGGGCAATGAAATTGAGCAATGCCTTTGTGCCAAACAATGGTGGCTGGTAGGTCATTCCTTCGATCTTGATGGCAGCATCTGATGCCAGGTTGTGGCCATAATCATACTCCCACAGGTAAAAATCATAAATTCCTAATGCGCCAAGTATTGCAAGAATAATCATCCAAGTCAGCCATAATACC
>JAOUOM010000237.1 GCA_029880385.1 Cyclobacteriaceae bacterium
GAAATGCTGAAATCCATCCGCAAGACATCTGTGCGGCAGATGCTGTCCCTTTCGCGTTTTCACCTGCCGCCTACTTTGTTTACCAAAGGCATCCTGATGCTGGGGGGTAGTACCGACCTGCGGAACAACGGCCAATATTTTGAGGGGGATCTGAGCGGCATTACGACCTCACAAATCCCTTTTTGGTTTCAGCATTTTTACAAGCCGGGAAAAAGGATTTCGAAAACCCAATGGGATACCAAGTTGGATGAGATTACATTAAAGGCGAAGGACTGGGATATCGGGATTATCGTTGGGGTTCCGGCCTGGTTGCAATTGTTAATGGAGAAAATCGTGGCCCATTACCAGGTGCGTACCATTCATGATGTCTGGCCCAATTTGAGCGTTTTTGTTCATGGAGGGGTTCCTTTTGAACCGTACCGCAAGGGGTTTGACCGGTTGCTGGCCCGTGAACTGGTTTATGCCGAAACCTACCTTGCATCGGAGGGATTTATTGCTTTCCAGGCATTTCCCGACCGCAAATCCATGCGTCTGGTGTTAAATAATGGGATATTTTATGAGTTCATTCCTTTTAATGCTCAAAATTTTGATGAAGAGGGTAATTTACGGGAAGGCCCTGTCACCTTAAAGATAGATGAGGTGGAAGAAAATGTGGAATATGCCCTGCTCATTACCACCAATGCGGGTGCCTGGCGATACCTGATCGGTGACGTGATTCGATTTGTGTCGGTAGAAGATTCCGAAATCATCATTACGGGACGAACCAAGCATTTTTTGAGTTTGTGTGGTGAGCACCTTTCACTGGACAATATGAACAAGGCCATCGAGCTGGTCGAGCGGGAGATGAACATCGACATTCGCGAATTTACGGTCATAGGCGAGTCGGCAGCGGACGTATTTTCCCATTATTGGTATTTGGGCTGTGACGATGAGGTGGACAGTGGGTTGTTGCGGTCAAGGCTCGATGCGTTTTTGTGCCAGTTAAATGACGATTATGCCGTGGAACGAAAACATGCCCTAAAGGGAATGCAAGTACAGGTATTGCCCAAGCAGTTTTTTTATGACTGGATGGAGCAAAAAGGGAAAATCGGGGCACAAAATAAATTTCCCCGTGTACTGAAAAAGGAAAAGGCACAGGACTGGAAAGAATTTGTACAGGAAAAGACCAGGGCCGAGGCCAGGTGACCGGGAGCAAGCCTGTTGCTATCGGTACACCGTTTGGCTTAGGGAGTTGGTTTCATTCTTTGTTTACCCCAGGCGATCACCTGCACACCGGGAGAATAGTGGGTTTTGACAGGCGGGGCATTCAGCAAATGGCCTAATGCCGGGTAATCGATTCTGTGTTTGGTCAGGGAGAGGCGATTGACAGGCCACTCCAGGTGGTGGATGTCGTAGCTGATGATGTGGGGCCCGTGGTTTTGAAAGAGTGCGTAGCGTTCGGTGAGCCAACGATCGGCTTCGGTTTTTACCGACAAATTTTCATGCACCTCGTAGTTGATGTCAAACTTTGTGCCGAGCCGTGTATTTTGTGCGGATATGGTTTGTGCGGATCGATTGATAGTGGATGTGACGTAGGGCAGTCCGGAAATTGTTTTGGCCAGAAAGGACGAAATGTACCTGGCTGCTTCGATGCTCAAAAAATACACGCCCTGTTTGCCATTTCGCACGACGTAGGTTCGGATATTAATTTCATGAAAATCCGAAACAGGAGAGAATGCCGGAATGCCTCTGGGCCTTACGTATTGCATGGTAAAGGCAACCAGGCTTATCCAGGCTGTGCCTTCCAGTTGATCCAGTTCTAGTCCGTCGGGCATGTAGGGTTTGAGCAGGAGTGGTTCTACCTGCCAGTGAAGGAAAACGGCATCGTTCCATTCCTGGTAGTATTGCCAGGGTGTAGCGGGTAGCGGCCAGGGCCGATGGTTGGTTAGTTGTAGCAGGTCGTTAACGGGTAGTTTTTTCATCCTATGTTTATTTACCACAACCTTGGGGGCTGCCGGAGAGTTAAGGTAAGATAATCAATCATCGACGCTATGAAAACAATCATTGTTATACTTCTCTGGTTTATTTTGTTTTCCATTTCGTGGCCGATTGCCATTTTGCTGTTGTTGATTTTGCCCCTGATCTGGCTGGTGCTGTTGCCTTTTCGGATACTTGGTTTTACCCTGGAATTTATTTTTCGACTGATCCATTCGCTTTTTCTTTTTCCTTTTCGGGTAGTAAAGGGATTGTGAGTGGGCGTGATGCGGAGAGTGTTGGCACAGTTTGGGGTGACAGACGGCCACACGCCTTGTGAATAGCCCCGGGCGTGGGTAGCACGAAGGCCTGGCGGGGAGCACGGGAATGCAGAGGCCAGATAGCCAGCCCTGTTCGCTCCATAAAAAAAGCTGATCGGCAAGGATCAGCTTTTGGTGTTTCAATGGACAGGTAAGGGCCTACTTGGGCGCATACATATACCCTAACGTGGCACTGAGCATGGCCTTGAGGCCGGTGAGCATGCCACTGTCGTCGACATAAAAGTCGGGTGTGTGGTGTGGTGCAGCCGTCGAAGGGTCGGTGCCGGCCGGGCATCCTCCCACGAAAAAGAAGAAACTGGGGACTTCATTGGCAAAGAAGGAAAAGTCTTCGGCACCGGTAATGGCTTTTTTGGTTTTTACGTTTTCGGCACCAATAGCCTGTTGGATGAAGGCGACACTCCGGGCAGTCAGTTCGGGATCGTTGTATGTGACGGGTACTGTTTTGGTAATTTCGAGGGTAACTTCTGCCCCCATGCTTTCGCCGATATGCGTGGCCACCCGCTGGAAGTCTGCATGTAGCTTGTCCTGCATCTGTGTGTCGAGGGTACGGATGGTACCGATCATTTCCACTTCTTCGGGTATGATATTGTTGCGGACTCCACCGCGAATAAGACCGACGGATAGCACGGCAGCTTCTTTGGTGAGTTCGGTCTGGCGGCTGATGATGGACTGCATGCCATTGATGATCTGGGCGGCGGTCACGATGGGGTCAATGCCCGACCAGGGTGTGGAGCCATGTGATTGCCTGCCTTTGATTTTCATTACCCATCGGTCAGCTGCAGCAAGGGTGCCGCCAGATTTGTACGTAACCATACCCACGGGCGTTTGGGCGTTGATGTGGAGGCCAAACATGACATCAACATCGGGATTTTTGAGGACGCCTTCGCTTACCATCAGTTTGGCACCTCCTTCTTCGCCCGGAGGGGCACCTTCTTCGGCGGGCTGGAAGACGAATTTGACCGTACCTCTCAGTTCATTTTTCATTTGAGCGAGTACTTCGGCTGTTGCCATGAGGATGGAAACGTGGGTATCGTGGCCGCAGGCATGCATGACGCCTGTTTCGATGTTGTTGTAGGTGGACGTGACAGTAGAGGCCCAATCGAGGGGAACACGTTCGGTGACGGGCAGGGCATCCATATCGGCACGAAGGCCGATTACAGGGCCAGGTTTGGCTCCTTTGAGGATGCCAACCACGCCTGTTTTGGCTACGCCGGTCTGGACTTCTATGCCCAGGCTGCGCAGGTGGGTGGCTATTTTTTCGGCTGTATTAAATTCCCGGTTCGACAGTTCGGGGTTTTGGTGGATGTCATGACGCCAGTCAATCATTTTTTGCTCGGTCTTCACGGCCAGTTCATTGGCTTTGGAAGATACTTTGGCGGGTTGGGCGAGCGATGCCATGCCACTTATCAGCAGACAGAAAAGAAGGAAGTGTTTCATATTAGTCTTGTTTTTTAACGTATCAACAGGCCGTGGATGTAGGGGAATTTTTCCCCTGTTTCTGTTGCGTCCTGTTTTGGGCGGGAAGATAAAGGGTTTCTGCAAAACCCGTGGACATACTTATGTGATGCTGGTTTTAGCCTGGTATAAGCGGAAAAACAGGGCGATAAAGCGGGTTGACAACCCGCGTCAGTGGTTAGTTTTCCCGTTTGGGTTCGAACGAAAGGGAAACACTATTGAGGCAATAGCGGAGGCCGGTTGGCCTGGGCCCATCGGGAAATACATGCCCCAGATGGCCACCGCATTGTGCACACAGGACTTCATCGCGGAGCATGCCCAGGGAAAGATCCTGACTGATGGAGATGGTGCTGTCGTGGAGGGGCTGCCAGAAGCTGGGCCATCCGCTTCCGGATTCATATTTTGTTTCGGAACTAAAAAGGGGCGTATTGCAGGCACGGCACCGGTACAGGCCCGGGTCTTTTTTGTTCCAGTATTGACCGGTAAAAGCCCGTTCTGTCCCTTTTTTACGAAGTACGGCATATTCCTCAGGAGAAAGGCGCATTTTCCATTCCTGATCCGGAAGTTGCCATTGTGTGGCTATGTTGTTGGGTTTTTGGGCCTGTGCGCAGGACAAAACAAGTGAGCAAAGAAAAAGCAGGTAACAGGGTTTCATGTCTTTTTTGGATGAAAAGTTACGAAATGTGGTGCGAATGGAAGGGGTAGTGTGATCGGATTGTCGGCCAGGCAACAATCAGACGGGGAGCAGTGGGTCGATTTCCCTGGCCCATTCGACTATCCCGCCTTTGAGGTTGCGGACGTGCTTATGGCCGGCCTGGATCAGTGTCCTCACCACCACCAGGCTTCGCTTGCCCGACCGGCAATAGATGACCGTATCGTATGCGGGGTCAATTTCGTGCATGCGCTCCCGAATCTGCCCCTTGGGGATGAGTATGCCGCCAAGATGGGAGATCAGGTATTCGGTTTCTTCGCGTACATCAATCAACTGAAACTTTCTACCTTCCTTTTTCCATTGATAGAGTTCGTGGACAGAGAGTTCGGGAACGGCATCGTCAGTGCTTTTTATTCCGCAAAATTGTTCGTAATCGATAAGGCCGCTAATGAGGGGGCGTTGGTCGGA
>JAOUOM010000238.1 GCA_029880385.1 Cyclobacteriaceae bacterium
GCCATATTTTTGATGGCCTTGTTGAGTTCCAGCCGGGTATTGTTTTCTATTTTCTGGGTGGGGTATATTTTCAGTTCGTTCAAATGGATGACGAGCCTGGGATTGGCACTTACACCTTTCAGGCTTACCAGCCCGTTCAGGTTTTGCCTGTCATCCAGGGGATCCGAAAAAAGCACTGAGATATAGTTTTCTTTTCCCCTGACGATCCGGCTTGATATCACTTTGTAATCACTTAAAGAGGGAATGGGCACCGTTATGTTGGCATCGCGTGACATGCCCAGTGGCAATCCGGCCACGTAGAGCAGCACTTCCCCTTCCTTTTCGGTACGGGCTACCTGGTCAATGGTAAAAGCGTACAGGTTGTCGGCACCCGAATATTCCCATTGGATGGCAAGGGGCTTGTTGTTTTGGGTTGCCGTGAGGGCTTTTTGAATGGCCTCCGGCTGGGCAATATCAGCGGTCTGGAATGTGCCTTCCAGTCTTACCATACCGGGTTTGTTTTTGTCGGCAATGTGGATTCCGTCGGTGCGGATTTCATAATTCTGCACCAATGTCTGAAAGACAAATTTAAATGACCGTTTATCTTTTTCTAGATCGGGGATTAGTTTGCCAATGTTGGCCGTGACTTCATACCGCTGGCCGCTTTTTAGCCAGCCGGAAGGTTGGAAAACCAAAGTCCTGTTGTCCTGCCAGATTGCGGAACCCTCAATAGCCGGTGAAAAATCAAAAATATCCGATGAGGGACTGGTACCGGCCAGGCTGTCGCCGGCTGGTTTGGCCAGTCGCAGGCTGATTGTGGAGCCAATGGAAACCACCCCGCCCGTAAATGAGGATACATGATCCACAAACAGGTTTTTGGGGCTACTAAAGTCGTCTTGTCGTACAAAACGTCCGTTATTTTTTTTACCTGAACAGGCCAACAGGAGCGTCAGTACCAACAGGGAAGAAAGTCTAAAAAATTGAGCCATACATTTTCTTTTTTATTGCATTGTAATAAAACAAAAAGGGGGATAAATTGAAAGCGAAAACGGGATAAAATAGGATGAAAAAGTCCTAAATTGAGGATGTTATGGGTCAGTTTTTATTTGGCTGCATATGTGAGCCTGCCTAAACTGAGAAATAGCGGGTTTTTGTTTACTAAAACTTAGTCATGTAATGCCGGAACCATTCAAAGGGTATAAATTTCATGTGAATCATATTTAATGTTTTAGCGTTATGAAAAATTCATTTTTTGCTTTTCTTTTTGCCGCGCTTTCCGTACCTGCTTTCTCACAGCAGTCATTGGAAGTGACATTGGGCGTAGGGGCTACACCCGTTAATATTGAAAAAATGGTGCTGCTTGATGAAGTGCTTGGGAGTTTTGCCACGGATTGGGGGGTTGTCAATGGCGGGTTAAGTGCCCAGTATTTTTTTGGCGGGACTGACAATATAAAAGTGGGGGCCGAACTGAAATACCACTATCTGTACTGGTACAGCGTTAGTGTACCCTATGGATCGCAGACGATTTACCGGGAATACTCGGTCTCGGCAGTCAATGTAGCCCCATTGGTACGTGTGGGCGATGATGCCGGCTTTTCGTTTGATTTTGGCCCATCCGTTATTTCTTCGGGTGGCCTGAAGTTGGGATTTTTGATGTCGGCCAATTACGGTTTGTCTGTTTCAGATAAAATTGAAATTCCGATCAAGCTACGGCTGGACGGTATACCGGGTATTGTATTTGCAGCTCCGGTATCCCTACAGATGGGAGTACGTGTTCATTTGTAAAATGCAAATGCCCGGATGGAGTTCAAAATCAAATCCACCCGGGCATTTTATAGTCGTAGTTTTTTAAATACTCAGGATATCGACCAGTCGCATCAGGTCTTCGTTGATCGGCTTGTTTTTGGAAATGGCGAGCTTAAAGCTGGTGTAGGTCACTTTGTCGTTGATGATCCCCACCATTACGTTTTTCTGTCCATTGACCAGTCCTTCCACAGCGGCCATTCCCAGACGGGAAGCCAGGATCCGGTCAAAAGAAGTGGGCGATCCACCCCGCTGAATATGTCCGAGGGTGGAAACCCGGATGTCAAGTTCGGGCAATTCCTTCATGACTTTTCCGGCTATTTCGTGTGCATTTCCCTGTTCGTCACCTTCGGCCACCACAACGATGGAGGATGTTTTTTGGCGGTCACGGCCTTCTTTTAGCCGGGTGATGACATCCTGGATTGTGGTGGATGTTTCGGGCACCATTACCAGTTCGGCTCCACCACCAATACCGCATTGGATGGCGATGTACCCGGAATGGCGGCCCATAACTTCGATAAAAAATACCCGGTCGTGCGAATTTGCCGTGTCCCGTATTTTATCGATGGCATCCAGGGCTGTGTTTACGGCCGTGTCAAACCCAATGGTGTAATCAGAACCAAACAAGTCATTGTCGATGGTGCCGGGAGCCCCTACAATGGGAATACCGTATTCTTCAAAGAAAATATTTGCACCCGTGAAGGTACCATCGCCGCCAATGGCGATCAGGCCTTCAATGCCCCGTTTGGAAAGTTGTTCATAGGCCAGTTTACGGCCTTCTTTTGTCATAAATTCCTTGGATCGTGCCGATTTGAGGATGGTACCACCCCGTTGTACAATGTTGCTTACGGAATAGGATTTCATTTTGTAAATATCCCCCTCAATCATTCCATTGTATCCGTATTTGATACCGTAAACATCAAGACCCAGGTATAATGCATTTCGTACGACCGAACGCACACATGCATTCATTCCGGGCGCATCTCCTCCAGATGTAAAAACACCAATACTTTTCATTCTATTTGTTTTTCTTTTTTTCGGTTCGTTGGGGATGTTGTTTATTTGCTTAGGCGTGGCAAATTAAAAGAAAATGATTTTCTTCTTTGCCGAAGCAGCCGATATTTAGTGAATATTTAAAAAAATCGAGGCTATTTATTACATCATGGAAAAGATAAAACCGCTAATTCCCCACTTGATTGCCGTATTGATATTTTTTGTCATATCAAGTGTCTTTTTTTTTCCTTTGTACGAAGGTAAAGCCCTGGTACAGAGTGATAATGTTCAATTAACAGGTACACACAAAGAAATTACGGATTTTCAGGAAAAAGGGGAGCAAATCCGCTGGACCAATAAGGAATTTTCCGGCATGCCTATTTTGTCGGGCTCCACCTACAATTTGTTTGGATTCCTCAATCACCTCCTGTATTATGGTATAGCTCCAAAGCCTGTAATGATGGTTTTGACCCTTCTTTTGGGTTTTTATGTACTGAGCCTGGTGATGGGCGTATCACGGTGGCTGGCTGTATTGGGGTCGTTTGCATTTGCGTTTTCCACATTTAATATCATCAGCATCGAGGCCGGGCATGACAACAAAGTACTGGCTATGGCTTTTATGGCCCCGGTTCTGGCGGGTGTGATACTGGCCTATCGCGGCAACTATCTCAAGGGGTCGGTCCTCACGGCTGTGGCTGCCGGTTTCCAGTTATTGTTTGGCCACATCCAGATAACCTATTACCTATTGATCATGGTGATTGCCTACCTGATCGTGGTGGTCGTACAGACGATAAAGTCGGGTGAGTGGAAGCGTTTTGTCCATGCGTCGCTTTGCCTGGCAGGTGCCACGTTGGTAGCTGTAGGGTGTAATTTCGGGAAATTGACCGCACTTTATGAATATTCCTCATACAGTACGCGCGGAGGATCGGAATTATCCAGCCAGCAAAACGAAGGGGGCGGACTGGACAAGGACTATGCGCTGGCCTGGAGCAATGGTGTAATGGAGACATTTACGGTCATGTTTCCCTATTTTCATGGCGGGGCTACCGGCGAAAAACTATCGCCCCAATCGGCCACCTATAAAAGCCTGCAAAGCCGGGGGGTGGATGGCCAGACGATCCAGCAGGTAACGGCAAATGCACCCTTGTATTGGGGTACCCAGCCTTTCACGGCAGGGCCAATATACTTTGGTGTATTGTTGGTTATGTTTTATATCCTGGGCCTCTTTATCCTCGATGGCCCCATTCGGTGGTGGGGACTTTCCTTGTTGTTGCTTTCCCTTTTTCTGGCCATGGGCAAAAACGCTGAATGGTTTACCAATTTGTTTTTTTACTACGTACCCATGTACAATAAATTCCGTTCGGTGACCATGATCATGAGTATGGCCCAACTGATAGTGCCTTTAGGAGCCATTTTAGCATTGGATCGTTTGTTTTCAGAGGGGATGACAGTCAGGGTAAAGCAAAAGCATGTGTTGGTTTCACTGGCAATTGTTGTTGGGACGGGCTTGTTTTTCCTTTTGTTTAAAAGTGCCTTTTTTGATTTTACCGGGCCAAATGATGGCCGGTATGGTTTTCCTGACTGGCTGCTGGATGCATTGGCTGCCGACAGGGTTTCCAGGTTTTCATCCGATATTTGGCGGAGCCTGATTATTTCGGCATTGGGCACAGCTGTGGTTTGGCTTTTTATCCAGAAGAAAATAAAAACCACTTACCTGATCGCGGGTATCTCCCTGTTGGTATTTATCGACTTGTGGGCTGTAAACAAACGGTACCTGGGTGCTGATGACTTTCAGGCAAAATCACGGGTAGCCAGGCAGTCATTTCAACCCTCCCCAGCCGATACGCAGATATTGCAGGATAAATCCTACTATCGTGTATTGGATCTGACGAAAAATCCGTTTGCGGATGGCCTTACGTCGTATTTTCACTTTTCGATCGGGGGGTATAGTGCCATCAAAATGCAACGGTACCAGGAAGTGATCGACCGGTACCTGAGCCAGGCTAATGAAAAAGTACTCAGCATGCTCAATACCCGGTATTTTATTACACCTGGGGAGAATAATAGACCGGTC
>JAOUOM010000239.1 GCA_029880385.1 Cyclobacteriaceae bacterium
AAAAACCGTCTACCGATACGATTTCGGTCGATTTGTCCAATGAGCCATACCGGCACCCGGATGGCTCGCTCCTGTTTAGGCCTGCCGGTCATGGGGCTTTGTTGGCAAACTTAAATGAAGTCGATGCGGATATTATTTTTTTGAAAAACATTGATAACGTGGTTCCTGACCGGCTCAAAGAGGAAACCATCACATATAAAAAAGTGATCGGAGGAATTTTGCTGGATGTACAGCGTCGCGTTTTTGATTGGCTTCAAAAACTTGACGGAACCACAGACGACCAGTTACTGGACGAAGCCCGGCGTTTTATAGAGGATAACCTGGGTTACCGACCGGCAAAAAAGCCTGACAAAGATTCCCTGGTGGCCTTATTAAACCGGCCGATCCGTGTATGTGGCATGGTAAAAAGTGAAGGGGATCCCGGGGGTGGGCCATTTTGGGTAAAAGCACCCGATGGATCCGTATCCCTGCAGGTGGTAGAAACGGCACAGATTGACCTTACGGATAAAAAACAAACGGAAATATTCAGGCAGGCCACACATTTCAACCCTGTGGATGTCGTTTGTGCTGTCCGCAACTACCGGGGACAAAAATTTGATTTGCTCCGGTACCGTGACCTTTCTACCGGTTTTGTCACAGAAAAAACGAAGGATGGACAGGCCATAAAGGCACAGGAACTTCCCGGCCTTTGGAATGGGAGTATGGCCTATTGGAACACGCTGTTTGTGGAGGTGCCCCTGATCACATTCAATCCCGTCAAGTCAGTAACCGATTTGCTTAAAGACGTTCATCAATAATCGCTGCCACTACTACAATATGGTAATACGACATCCATATCCTGGCCGATGGGCGATCCGTCAGGAGTTGTGACGGGTACTGTCAGCCTTATTTCCCCGGGAGTATCCAGCCATTTTTCTATACTGGATGCGGCCCGCAGGTAGTGTGCCCTGTCTTCGGCTTTGGCCAGTAAAACCCGCTTTTTGGCTTCCGTCAGGATTTCCGATAGTTTCATTCGTGTAATGGACCGTACATCGGGTTGGGCATCGGCATGCATGGCCATCTGCATCATTTGCTCCAGTATTTCCCATTCGACAATACGCTGGATGGCCCTGTCTGAACTGTTGGATGATGGTGTTTCCCAGGTTTTAAGGATTATCTGATCCAAAACCCGGGATAGTCCGGGTTGAGCATGGTTTCGGTCATGGAATGTCACCAGTCGGTTTGCGCGGTGGGCATCCAATAGAAATCCAACAGAAATCTGGGTAGCGGTTTTGATGGCCAGGTAATAATCCCATACAGGCCCTGTTTGACTACCAAATGTTTCCCTTCCTCTGGCATATCCGTGTGCTTTGGGAGGAATTTTTAGCAACAGGTCTTCGGGGAGTTTCAGTGACTCGGGCGTGAGCGTAGCCAGGAGTGCATCAAGTGCTTTTAGCTGTTGTTCGGCCGTTACATATTGCGTAATTACCTGGTTGTCCCCTTTTACAGCATAGCTATAGTTGATACCCCCGATTACTTTGGCGGCGGCTTCTACCTGGTATCGGTGAAACAAATACATGGGGACAAGGATCTCTTCGAGCGAGGAATAGGGCTCGCCGCCAGGCAGGCTTTTTTCCGAAAGCCTGTCAAGTACCGTTCGCCGGATAGCCATCATGCGGTTAAGTTCATCTGCTGCATCCTCGCCCCCGTCCCAGAGGTGTGCACGGGGATGCGCCCCGTCGGTTGCACGCGCATCTCGGTCGGTGATAAACAACAGGCCCTGCCCTATCGCATCGTTCAGCAACTGCCCGAGTTCTTCTTTTTCATCTTGCCCGGGTACAAATTGTGCATATCCATAGCGGATGGCCACTTTGTCCCATTCTCCAATACCTGTGTCATAGGCATCGGTCAGGTCAATGTTTCCGTTTTCGTCCAGCTTGACCAGGGGATGGGGGTAATCCATCACCGATGCCCGCTGGTTGGTACTGGAGGCATAGCTGTGTACCAGGCCTATGGTATGTCCTACTTCATGAGCAGCCAGCTGGCGCAGGCGGGCAAGTGCCATTTCCTTCATTTCGGTTGTGCCCTCATCGTACTGGTTAAGGAGGCCCTGAGCTATCAGAAAATCCTGACGTACCCGTAAAGAACCGAGGCTTACATGCCCTTTGATGATTTCTCCTGTGCGAGGATCTACAACCGATGCCCCATACGACCATCCCCGGGTGGATCGGTGCACCCATTGGATCATGTTGTAGCGGATATCCAGCGGATGGGCTCCTTCCGGGAGGAGTTCGACACGAAAGGCATCCTTAAAGCCCGCGGCCTCATATGCTTCGGACCACCACTTGGCTCCTTCCATCAGTGCCGTTCGGATCGGCTCCGGGGCTCCCCGGTCCAGGTAATAGACAATAGGCTCGACAGGCTCAGAGTATGCGGCAGCGGGGTCTTTTTTTTCCAGACGGTGCTTAACGATGTAGCGTTTGACCAAGGGTTTATCGATGGGTGTGGCATAATCCTGATAGGAAATAAATATATAGCCACTTCTCGGATCAAATTCCCGGGGGGTAAAGCCATTGTCCGGCAACTCGATGAGGCTGTGGTGCATGCGTACCGAGACAGACTGGGGGGTTGGGGCCACCGATGTAATCCAGCTTCCTTTTGGCTCGCCTGTAAAGGTAACAAGGGCTTCAAACTCAGTATTTTTCGGGAAATTGAACATGTTTTCCCGGTAAAGGGCAGACCTTGTTTTGTCTGTTTTATAGGTGCCCTGTTTTTGTGCAGAGAGCCTGGTAGCCACGCCATGGGCATCTTCCAGCAGGAAATCCGTAAAATCGATAAGCAAGCGTTGGCCGGTTTTGGCTTTAATTTCGAAACCATAAAGGACAGAAAAAGCAAAGGCTTCCTGTACTGATTTTACTTCATCGGGATTGTCGCTGATGGCACGGTACGCATAATTGGGCTGTATCAACAATAATTTTGAGCCATGTTTTTCGAATTTCACCACACGCTCATGGCCTAATTGGCCCCGGTCAAGGCCAATGTCATTGGATCCCATGCCTGCCGTAAGGGAGTTGACATATAAAAATTCGGTATTTAGCTGGTTGACCTCCAGGTATACATTGCCCTTTTCCACGTCATGGTAAAACGTGAAATAGCCTTCATTTTTTTCCATTTTGGCGGTCAGTGCCTCAATTGTTCCCGGCGTGCCGACAGTTGTTGAGGATGGGGTTGACGCAGGGTCGGCTGCTTTACAGGCCAGCAGAAAAAGGAGCCATCCGAATACATGTGCCCTCATAAAATATTTTGGTTAGTTTCGATCGAAAGTTAATCAATGGATTTCAACGAACGATTATATTTTATTGCAGTGGTGCCACCACCCGATATTGGGGACGAGATTATGGCGTTGAAGCGATATTTTTCTGAAAAATACAGAAGCCACCAGGCACTTCGTTCGCCACCGCATATTACCCTGCACATGCCCTTTCGGTGGAAAGCAAAAAACGATGAAAAATTATTTTCGAACCTGGAGGGAGTGGCCGGTACGCTGATGGCCTTTGACATAGGAGTAAAGGATTTCGGATGTTTTGAACCACGGGTGGTATTTATGGGGGTTGAGCCATCACCATTGCTTCAGTCGTTGCATGGCGAAGTGCAATCGGCGATGCGCAAAATGCAGGTATTTAATGCCGCGTATAAAGAGCAGGCCTTCCACCCACACCTCACACTGGCCTTTCGCGATTTGAAAAAGCCCATGTTTTATCAGGCTTGGGAAGAATTCAGGGAAAAAGAAATCCGGTATCGCTTTCGGGCAGAGGGGGTTGACCTGCTTCGTCATGACGGGAAAATCTGGCATCCCTTTCGTAGATTTTTTTTTGGTGCCAATGTAGGGTGATGAAGGGTTGCGGGTATGCAAAGGCAATGAAACCTGGCGACTTGGCGCAGAAAGATGAGTTAAATTCTATCTTTGCAAAAATTTAACAACATGGATTTCCTTCAATATCAAAAAGAAAATAAGCAGCGGTTCCTCGACGAGTTACTGGATTTGTTGCGCATTCCATCGGTGAGTGCCGATCCGGCATTTAAAGAAGATGTAAAAAAAGGAGCAGCCTTCCTGCGTGAGCGACTCGTGGAGGCCGGAGCCGAGCAGGTAGAAATTTGCCAAACGGCCGGTCATCCCATCGTATATGGTGAGAAAATCATTGACCCCGCACGCCCCACGGTCCTGATTTATGGCCATTATGATGTTCAGCCTGCCGACCCGTATGACTTGTGGCATTCACCTCCGTTTGAACCGGTTATTAAAGATGAGCGTATTTATGCACGGGGAGCCTGCGATGACAAGGGTCAGGTATACATGCATATCAAGGCATTTGAGTCGCTGATAAAAACCAATGCACTGCCCTGTAATGTAAAATTTATGATTGAGGGTGAAGAAGAAGTGGGATCGGATAACCTTGCCCTTTTTGTAAAGGAAAACAAAGAAAAACTTTCGGCGGATGTGATCCTGATATCGGATACATCCATTCTCAGCAATGATACGCCATCCATTACGGTGGGTTTGCGGGGACTGAGCTATCTTCAGGTTGAAGTGACAGGTGCCAATCGCGATTTACATTCAGGGGTTTACGGTGGAGCCGTTGCCAATCCCATCAATGTATTGTCAGGCCTGATTGCAGGGATGCAGGATGAAAACGGACGCATCACCATCCCGGGTTTTTATGACGATGTGGAAGAACTGACAAATGAGGAACGAGCGGAAATGGCCAAGGCACCCTTTGATCTGGAGGCCTATAAAAAGGAACTGGGTATAGGTGAGGTAAAAGGTGAAAAAGGGTATTCCACCATCG
>JAOUOM010000240.1 GCA_029880385.1 Cyclobacteriaceae bacterium
ATTGGAGCCCATGGCATTGGTTGACAGGAAAAAGACATTGCCATAACCCCCGGTACAGAGCAGAACGGCATGCCCCGAGTGGGATTCGATCTGGCCGGTGATCAGGTTTCGGGTCACGATTCCCCGAGCTTTGCCATCGACCATGACCAGGTCAAGCATTTCGGTACGGGAATACAGCTTCACTTTTCCGTTGGCTACTTGTCGGCTTAGCGCACTGTATGCACCCAGCAGCAACTGCTGACCGGTTTGACCTTTGGCATAAAAGGTACGGGATACCTGTGCCCCGCCAAATGAACGGTTGTCAAGCATTCCGCCATAATCACGGGCAAAAGGGACTCCCTGGGCCACGCATTGGTCGATGATGTTCACACTTACTTCGGCCAGGCGGTATACGTTGGCCTCACGTGAACGGTAATCACCTCCTTTGATGGTATCGTAAAACAGACGGAACACACTGTCACCGTCGTTTTGGTAATTTTTGGCTGCATTGATGCCTCCCTGTGCCGCTATACTATGGGCACGTCGGGGACTGTCCTGAAAACAAAAGGCTTTGACATTATAACCCAATTCGGCCATTGAAGCGGCCGCAGAAGCACCGGCAAGCCCCGTCCCTACTACGATTATGTCATATTTTCGTTTGTTGGCGGGGTTGACAAGCTTCATGTTGAATTTGTGCTTTGTCCACTTTTCTTCGAGTGCCCCGGCCGGGATTTTTGAATCTAATTTCATCATTCTAAATCGGTTTCTTCTTTGTTAAGCAAAATACATGTAGAGGGGGATCAGTGCATACAAGGCGGGCACTACCAGGGAGTAGGCTTTTCCTGCCAGTTGTATGGCAGGTGTGTACTTGTGGTGGTTGAGCCCGAGTGTCTGAAATGCACTCTGAAAACCGTGATGGAGATGGAAGGCAAGTCCTCCCATGGCGACCACATACAAGGCGACGTACCAGGCCTGGGCAAAAGCAAAACGAACGACTGTATAGAGGTCTTTGTAGGTTTCACCGTCGTAGGTAGATTCGCCAATGGCTCCCCAGTGCATTTCATACCAGAAGTTTTTCATGTGGATAACAAGGAAGAAAAAGACGATGGTACCCAACAGGCCCATGTTTTTTGAACTCCAGGTCACCTCCTTGTGTGCGCCACTGATGGCATACCCCTGAGCCCCGCGTGCACGCCGGTTTTTGAGGGTCAGTAAAAGGGACTGTAAAATGTGGATGAGAAACGTTGCGTATAGTAAATACGAAGTGGTTTTGATGATGGGGTTTGAGGTCATGAAACGTGCATAAATGTTAAATGACATTCCGCCATCATCTTTGAGCAGTTGCAGGTTTCCCATTAGGTGTACGACAAGAAAAGAAATCAGAAAAAGCCCCGTCAGGGACATGATAAGTTTTCTTCCTAAAGTACTCGTCAAAGTTTTTGTGAGCCAACTCATAAGAATATAGGGTGTGTTTTCGAGATTTTCGGTCAAAGGTAAGTTTCAGCCACTAGCCCTGCAATCGAAAAGCCCAAAAAGAAGATTTTGATTTTTTCAACATCCGCCGGGTACGTGTGTGTAGCGGCCGCTGTCCCCTGTCACATGCCTGGTTCGGCGTTGGATTGGCCTGGTTTTTGCCATTTTATCCGGATAAACCCGGTGCCTGGCTCCCGGTTTCAGCATGACTAGAAGTAGGATTATCCAAAGATCATGGGAAATGATGCCCGCAATAGGATGGTTTCTATGTGTGATACGATTATTTTTGAACCTAAACTGTAGGGAAACTACGGTTGAAATGGTTTTTGAAGGGAAGCATGTTGAAATGCCTGGCAAAAAGCATTGAACATATAAGGAAACAGCGTGTGAAAAAATACATCATGATCCATCACCTGACAGTGAAACAATGGTACGTACTTATTATAAGTATGTTATTGACTGTCACTTTTTTTGAGGTCAACGCCACCCACATACGGGCAGGGGAGATCGTTGCACGCCGGATAGACAAAAATGCCCTTACCTATGAATTTATCTTCATCGGGTACCGCGATACGGATTCAAATATAAAGTTCGGGAATGGCACCTTTGATTTCGGAGATGGAAATACGGTTTCCAATAACTTTCAGATCACGGAAACACCCATAGAAAAAAACATTGTCAGGGCCGAATTCAGACTGGTTCATACTTTCCGATCCTTTGGGACGTACGTAGTTAGCTACAAAGAGGCAAACCGGAATGCGGGGATATCCAATATGGAACAGTCAGTTGATACCCCGTTTTATGTGGAAACCATGACCGTGATCGATCCTTTTTTAGGCATGAATAATTCGCCGATCCTCACGACTTTTCCCATTGACGAAGGGACACCGGGCGTATTGTTCGTCCATAATGCAGCTGCCCATGACTTTGAGGGGGACAGTCTCTCCTATACCTATGTCATTCCCCGTCAGAGTGCAGAAAGTGAAGTGTTTGGTTACCAGCGGCCTGATAGTCCGGGTTTTTATACTGATGTGGCACATGGCAGTGAGGCGGGTACACCGGCTACCTTTCGAATTGATGAGCTGACAGGGGATCTTTTATGGGACTCTCCGGGCGATGTTTTTGAGCTTTCAGGCTCTGACTGTCCCGATGGCGTAACTAATTGTTCGGAATACAATGTTGCCTTTCGTGTGGAAGAATGGAGGTTAAGGGCCGGGCGATGGTTTCGGATCGGATACGTGACGCGCGACATGCAGATTATCATCTACACAGGGGACAATGAAAAGCCCGAGCTGATCGTCCCCCCTCCGGTATGCATTACTGCAGGTGAGACCCTTACCGAACGAATCATTGGAACCGATCCCGACGGACATAAAGTAAAAATGGAGGCCTTTGGCGGGCCGTTTGAGGTTAATTCAGCGGCTGTATTTCGACCAAGCCCCCCTGATTTTCAGGAGCAGCCTGCTATCCTTGACTTTGAGTGGCAGACTGTCTGTGGTCATGTGAGGGCCCGGCCATATGATGTACAATTTAAGGTAACCGACCTGCCGCTCGATCCCGCCGACCCCACCCGCAAGGTAGGGCCCTCGCTGGTCAATTATGAAACTTGGGAAATCACGGTCGTTGGACCTAAACCAACAGGGTTGGCTCTGTCGCCCAATACGGGACGATCTATCCGGGTAGCATGGGATAATTACAGTTGTGAAAATGCCGAACTCATTCAGGTTTGGCGAAGGGTAGGGGAGTTTCCATTTGTCGTGGACAATTGCGAAGTGGGGATGCCTGCAGGTACCGGCTATCAGCTGGTGGCCGAAGTGCCGTTGTCCGATACGGCCTTTGTCGATACAAACCTGGCTCCCGGAGCCAAATATTGTTATCGTTTGGTAGCGGTATTTCCCGATCCGGCAGGAGGGGAAAGCTACGTTTCGGATGAAGTGTGTTTTACATTGCGAAGCGATGCGCCGGTAATTACACATGTTGATATTGAAAAACCGGAATCCACCAGGACCGTTCGTGTTCAGTGGACACCCCCTCTCGAAATTGATGCTGGACAGTTCCCGCCACCGTATACATACAGTATCTACCGGAGTACGGGTACGACACTTTCGTCGCCTGTATTGCTGGCTGAAAACCTGGCCGATACGTTTTATTATGACACGGGGATTGATACCAAGGACAAGTCGTATACCTATCGCATTTCTCTCTTTGATCAAAATGGAAATTTCGTTGATAATTCGGCTGAAGCGTCTACCCTACTACTGGGGGCTGTTCCTTTGTTGAAATCAATCGAACTCCAATGGAATGCAAATGTCCCCTGGTCCAATGTGGTGACAAGGTTTCCCTACCATTATATTTATCGGGATCGTGTGCTGGCCGGCGACCTCACCCAGCTGGTACTGATCGATAGTGTAGACGTGACGCAAAAAGGAAAGGTGTACATGGATGATGGGCGGTTTAACAATGTTGAATTGGATAAGGACATAGAGTATTGTTATTATGTGTCAGCCCAGGGCTCATACGACAACCCCATTTTACCCGAACCATTGATCAATCGTTCGCAGTTATTGTGTGCCCAGCCCAATGACTATGTGCCCCCTTGTGCACCGATCAATTTGAAATCGGCCAATTCGTTTGACTGTACGTCTTTTTTGGCGGATAAAGACTGTTATTTTTCTTTGTTTGAAAATGTGATTGAGTGGGAGCCACAGATTTCCCCTCCGTGCGATGACGACATCACCCATTACCGTATTTATTATAGTTTTTCCGGCCTGGAAGAGGATTTTGTCCTTTTGGATTCCACGACTGAGATCAATTATATTCATTCCGGCCTTCCTTCCTTTAAAGGATGCTACCGGATTTCGGCATTGGATCGTTCGTTTAATGAAAGCGAGTTATCAGAAACGTTTTGTGTGGACAATTGCCCGAACTTTATGTTACCAAACGTATTTACACCCAATGGCGACGGGTACAACGACGTATTTACCCCTATGTACAACCAGGCAGGTCAGAATGATTTTGAAAACGCCCAATGTCCGAGGTTTGTGAAAGAAGTGAAGTTTCGGGTTTTTGATCGGAGTGGAAAGCAGGTTTTTGATCTTTCGCAAGCCGATGAGCCTTCCGTTTTTATTAATTGGGATGGAAAAACCTCAGGGGGCATTGAACTGTCGCCCGGTGTATATTTCTATGTTGCCGAAGTTACGTTTGACGTATTGTCCACATCCAATCCCACAAAGACCTATAATGGATGGGTACAAATCCTCAAATAAAGGAAGGATACCTTGTCTTATTTGACGGGGTTTGCCATTTGTGCCATGGTGCCGTACAATTCATCATTGACCGGGATCCGGATGGACG
>JAOUOM010000241.1 GCA_029880385.1 Cyclobacteriaceae bacterium
TGTAGAGATAATGGTTTCGGTGCCCACCACTTCACGTATCCGGGCTATAAAGTCACCTTCCGGGTCGTCGAGCCCTACCACGCTCATGGCCCCGTGGATATCAAAAAAGAGCCCGTCGTACGGGCCGTTTTGGCGGAGCAATTCCAGGGTTTTTGCTACCAGCGACTCATAGGCCTCACGGGTCACGATGCCCCCGGGCAGGGCATGGCCCCACAGGGCAGGCACCCAGTCGGCCTGCGAGCGAAGGAGTGAGTCGGGAGATAAAAAGGGGTAGGCCGCCAGCAGGTCATCGCCTGTTTTGGCATGAAAGGCCTCTTCTTCGGTAAACGCAGGCGAAAACGTGCTCGACTCGATGGCCAGGCCCGCAATGGCAATGCGTGGGAGGCCTACCGATGATCTGGCACTATCCGGTTGCTGATTGGACGGCTGGCTGCACCCCCATACCATAAGGAGCCAAAGTAAATGCGTGTACCTGTTTTTCATGATGGTTTCCATTAGGATTTTGACGAAATTAACCTTTTCCTTCGATTATGAAAATCCCTTGTCCCGAGGAGTTACGAGTCAAAGCCGACGCAAATTGCCAGATTGACTGCCCAAATTACCACTATTTGGTTGAGACTTTTCCAGGCAGCAGATGAAAAGTCAATAGGAGTATGTTTGAACTTCATTTTTATATAACCATAAAAATGAAATCGTATTCAGCAGGGGGTATGCATTGAGGAGGTTAATGGATGGAGGCTGCACGTAAGAGTCAGTGTAATGCCATTTTCAATATTGAATCATAAAGTCTGCAAACAGGTAATTATTGGCACAGAATAGGTTGCAATGAAAAAATCATATCTCTCCCTCTGAAATAGCTATCCAGTTATTTAATTATGGGTTACAATTTCGTTGGTTTGATAACTGGCTGAATATTTTTAATTAAAAATAGCCTTCATCACTCCATGCTCATGGCACAATTAGGGATGATATATATGGTGTAATACTCTGGACTTTACACAAATGATCGAGGGAATATTCCTTTTTGTGTATAATGAAGCGACTGGGTACATATCAGAGTCGGTATTCCATGCGTTTGGCTGTTTGCTCGGCCACCTCGTTGCCAAACAATCGGCGGACTATATGAAACGACATATCAATTCCTGCCGAAATACCCCCGGATGTAAGGAGCTGTCCTTCGTCGACAAAGCGGGTTTCCCTGACAACTTCAATAGCCGGGTATTCTGCGGTTAGCCGGTCGATATCCATCCAATGGGTTGTGGCTTTTTTGCCATTTAGTAATCCGCATTCTGCCAATAAAAATGCACCGGTACAGACCGATGCAAGGATTTTTACATGCTGGGATTGCCGTGTGATCCATTCGAGGATGGTTTTGTTTTTGATTTCAATTTCTTCGGCTCCATAGCCTCCCGGTAGTATTAGCACATCCAGGTCGGGGTGTGTATGGAGGGTGGTAGCGGGTTGAACAAGGAGTCCGTTTCGTGCTTTGATGGGGCTTCCTGATTCACCGATGGTCAGGACATCACACAAAGCTGTGTTTGTTGAAGCGGCCAGGGAAAATACTTCGAAGGGCCCGGCAAAATCAAGTACTTCTACTTCATTGAAGAGGAAAATGCCCACGCGGATTTTTGATTTCATTTTTCTATTGTCAAGGTTGTTGTCCGGTTGGTTAGTAATACCGGTGTAAAAATTAAGTAAAATAACGGACTGGTGCTGCAACTGACTGCTAAATAGGCCGAAACCTATGACTGGTTCACAGGAATGAAGTCCATTTTGAGCGTTAAATAACCTATTTATACATATTTAAAACTCAATCATAAAAAGGGAGACATGCGTTCACAGGAGAGAACGATTTTTTTTATCATGAAACGAATTATTTTTTGATACTATTTTTCAAATTACGGGAGCTTGATATCAGCTTTTCTCAGCTCCGGCCAGGACAAGTTTGACAGGTTCGGGATTTGCCATTGAGGGGCTGCTAGCGGGCTTTACTTTTGATAAAATCGCTTCCAGAAGTGGTAGCATGTGGTTTAATCCCCTGGTTTTGATGAGAAAATTCCAGAAAGGTTCGAATTTTTTCCATCCGCCACTATAGAGCAGGTGTTTTAGCTTGTGCTTGTCGGATTCATGCCGCAGGGAAGCACGGAAAATATTGCGCCAGCTGTAAAATTCCCGATAGGCCCAGTCATAGCCGTCTTTAAGTTCTTGTTGGCTCAGACCTTTGGTTTGGTAGACGACATTTCGGGTATCATACAGGTTCCAGTTTCGGGTCATGATTCGTCCGTTTTTTTGCATTTCCTTAAAAAGGCGTGTACCGGGATAGGGGGTAAGGATGTGGTAAGTGGCTGTGGTGAGGGCCTGCTGAACGCCCCAATCGACGGTCCGTTTAAAGACATCTGTATTGTCATGATCCAGTCCAAACACGAAACTTCCGTTGATCATGATCCCCAGGGAATGAAGCCGGTTTACGGCCTTTTGATAGTCATTTACCATGTTTTGTCTTTTATTGCTTTGCCTGAGGTTTTCAGGTGAAAAAGTTTCAAACCCTACAAAAACACTTCTCAGTCCGGCTTCGGCTGCTTTTTCTATCAAATTGCCCCGCAGGATTCCATCCAGGGTAGAAGCCGCCTGAAAGACGCGGTTCATTCCACGCATTCCATCGAACAGGGCAGTGGCAAATTTCACATTGCCCAGCAGGTGGTCATCCAGAAAATACAGATGGCGGCCGGGAAGACGCTCGATTTCGGCTAATGCATCATCAACAAGTTGGGTATAAAACGATTTTCCCCCTTCAAAAAAGGCATCCTTATAGCAAAAATCGCAATGATGGGGGCAACCGCGTGTCACGACCAGCGAATTGGGAACGAGGTACCGGTTTCGTTTGATCAGCTCACGACGTACGGGTGGTAATCCTGCGAGTGTCCGGATAGGTGAGCGATACGTTTTTTGTGGGGTGCCGTTTTTGAAGTCCTGTAAAAATTGGGGAAAGGTATCTTCACCCGGGCCTAAAAAAATAGAATCGGCATAGGGCATGGCTTCTTGTGGCAGGGATGTGACGTGCAATCCCCCAAGTACGACGTAGGCACCTTTCTGCCGGTAATGTGTGGCTATGTTATAGGCACGATAGGCATTGGTAATATATACCTGAATGACTACCAGGTCAGGCTCGTCATCCAGATATAACTCTTCCACATGCTGATCCTGTATTTCGACAAGATCGTCGGGATCAAGGTAGGCTGCCAGTGTGGCTAGCCCCAGTGGCGGAAACAGCGAGTATTTAATAGGTCGCCAAAAAGGGCTTTCTGCCTCTGTAAGGGCAGGTAAAATCATTTTTACTTTCATAATGGGATTGGTTGTATATCCGGGCCTGCCGTAGGCAGGCCCGGGATGGGGGATTATTCACTGGAAGTGTGTAGCCGGTACCAGTTGATGTTACGTGTAAAAAACATCGTACCTGCCAGGATGATTGTGAGGCCTATACTTCCCATCAGCAGGGCATAGTCGGCCAATTGAAGCGTGACAAACAGAAAACCATAAATACCGGTCAGAATGGCCAGTAACAGCAGGGAGAGTTTTTTGGTACGAAATACACTCAATGAATAAAATGTGATCATGGAGATAATGGCCAGGGCGGAAATCCCGTACGCGAGGTTAAAATTGGAATGTTCGGAGATGGAAACCAATAAGACGTAAAACAGGCACAAGGCCAATCCGACCAATGTATACTGGAAGGGGTGGATTTTTCTACCGTTGAGTATTTCGACTAAAAAGAAAACCAGAAAAGTAAGGGCAATGGTCATGATGGCGTATTTGGCGGAACGCATGGATTTGCGGTAATCGTCGAGTGGCAGGATGAGGTCAACACCAAAGGCCTCATTTTCGAGATTTCCCGAGGCAAGTGTCCCCATCCATGACTGAGGAAAATTACGGTTCAACTGCAGTACTTTCCATTGGGATGAAAATCCCTGGTCGGTCACTTCACGGTTGTCGGGAATGAAATTACCAACGAAACCTGGCGCAGGCCAGTTTGATTTCAGGTTTACCTCCGTCGTACTCCCAACGGGTACAAAGGAGAGGTTTTTGCTTCCCTGGAGGGTTAAATCAAATGAAAAATCAATGTTTCCGTTGTGGTGAGGTTCCAGATCGGGCAGAATGACAGTCACACCTGAATGGATGATGTCGCTGATCTTTGAACCCGGTTGTACGCTCACCTGTTGGCCTCCCCATGTCAGGTTGATTTCTTCTTCAATACCCCGCAGGTCAGAGATCCCGAGGGTAAGAAAGGCTTCATCCCATTGGATGGCCTTGAGGCCCTCACGATCTATTTTTTTACCAAAGGAATAGCTCCCCGAAAAGGAAAGCCCGGACGAATACACCACAATTTCATATATCCCAAGGCTAAGTTTTTTCGGCTCTACGTTTCCATTGACCGTAAGTATATCCGGTAAAATATGCAGGTAGCGTGTATATTGTTCGGGGCCTTCTTTTCTTTCAATTTCATACAGGATAGGGATGGTGAGGACAGGTCCGTTGATCAGTTGGTCTTTGGCCCACTTGGCACTTACCTCACGGACCGATTGTTCGTTTAGGTCTTCCCGTTCATGGATGATAGACTTGATCATGGATGCGGGAATGAGCAGCAGGAGTACCAGGATGATGATGGTGGTGAGTTTAAGGGTCACCGAATTCTTTATCCAGTGGTTTACTTTTTCGAGGGTTGTGTTTTCTTCATTCATTTTATTTTCTATTTAAAAGTACTTTGTATTACAGAGTGTGTGGGTAAAAAAAATTACCCCAGTAATT
>JAOUOM010000242.1 GCA_029880385.1 Cyclobacteriaceae bacterium
TGTGGTTCGCAGGACTTTGTTTGAACAAAATGCGAGAAATTTCGTCACCACGGAGTTTAATTTAGAGGAAGCCCAGGTGATCAGTCAGCGTTATGCATTGGTAGACAACAAGGGAATTATTGAGGTCACCCTGTATGGAAAACAGGTGGGGGAGGAAAAAATCAGGGAAATAGAAGGCAGGCTCCCGCAGTATAAGTTGATGGATGTGAAATTAAAAGTACGGCAAGGGTATCAGGAAGACGTAAATGCCACCGCCCGCCTGGAGTTTGAAAAAATGAGCCAGTCGTTGCGGGTAGGGGTATTGGAAGACTTGTATGCCAGGAATGAAGAAATCCTGAAATCCAGGGAAGACCATATTGCCCTGCTGGAAAACGAAATCAAGAAACTTGAAAGACGAAACTACCCCATTGATGAAATCACGGCCGAACTACGGGTTCAGTACAACAGCCTGGCCAGTTTGTCACTGGGCGACCTGATCAATCAGGACCAGGATACCATTTGCCATGCCGTGTTGCATTTTACCAGACCCCTGCGCCGTTCGGATGTTTCAAAAATAGAAGAGTGGTTAGTACTACGCACCAAAGCCGATACGTTGATAGTGTTGATCCGGTAATTATCTGATAGATTCGCACCGGTTTTTTTGTAAAGCGCAGATGCGATGAAGTACGTTGTTGTTTTATGCCTGATCCTGACATTTTCTGCTTCGGCAGACGATTTGCCCCGGGTACGTCAGTCTTTTCATAATGCGGTTTTAAATACGGATAAAATAACGGAATTCTATCAGTTGATGGAACACTACGAGATGTCGGGGCCTGTGTTTAAAGCATACAAAGCCGTGTCGGAGGCTTTGGTGGCCCAACTGGAGTGGAACCCCTACAAAAAGTACCTTCAGGTCGAAAAATTCAATACAATCATCAGTGAGGCATTACGAGCCGAACCGGATAACCTCGAAATTCGCTTTTTACGTTTATGTGTGGAATACCATTTGCCCGGAATTCTGATGATGAGCGACCATATGAAGGAGGACGTGGCATTTATCATGAAAAACCTGTCCAGGGTCGATACCTTGGATTTTGACCGCAGCTTTACCCGCTATATACTTGTTTTCATGGAAGAGACAGGGCTGTGTGAAGTGAGCCAGCTGAATGAAATCAAAGCAAAATTGGCTGCCCAATAAGTATTGGCTATCTTCGTGGATGTGACCCCAAACAAAGTCATGGTTTGGCTTCGGCAGTTTTGAAACAGACACCGGGGACAACGGGACAGGATAGTTTGGGATAAAACCAGAAACATATAAAATGACGATCATGAAAAAAACCATATTTTTCCTGTTGCTTGCCGGAATGAACCTGTTTGCCATGGCTCAGGAAGAAGTATCCCGTAAGTCTTTTGTCGGGCCTGACTGGTTGGATAACAGTAAAAACTACATGCTTATCATTTTTTCTGTTTTTGTGATTATCCTCGTATTGCGTACCTTTCGGAATAAACCATCTGCTTAATTTACCGTATTCATACCCATGCTGTTGCGACTGATGACCGTTTACCTTTCCGTTTCCCTGCTTGCAGGGTCAATGGGGGTATCTGTTTTCAGGCATACATGCCATCTGTTTGGGGTAAGTGAAACGACTTTTTTTGAAGCCAAACACTGTTGTGACGATGCATCGGATGATAGCGGGCTCACCCTAGGGCTCGACTGCTGTTCTGTCACGGTCGACTATCAGGAACTATCCGTTCAAAGTACCGAAGTAACCAATGACGTGAAAATCGTCATGGCAGCAGTACTTCCCGTCTTCACTGGCATTGAGTATGGCTCCCTTTCAGTTGATAGCCCGGATTTTCTTTTACCGGAAAACCATGCGCCACCCCTGGTTCGGGACCTGCCTGTCCTGTTCCAGTCTTTCCTTATATAGAAATAAACAATCGGAGTATGCCTTTCCCGGATTGGAAGGGCACATTTATGGCCACGTACCTGCCCGGTATGGTGTCCATGTATTCAATCCGTTTTTTCACAAATGTTTATTTCTATGATCAATCGTATAATCGCGTTTTTTTTGGAAAACAGGCTGGTAACCTTGCTATTGGTGCTCTTCCTTATTTTTTGGGGGCTGGTCACCATTCCCTTTTCCTGGGATACCGGAGGCCTGGCACGAGATCCCGTACCTGTAGACGCTATACCGGATATAGGCGAAAATCAACAGATCGTATTTACCGAATGGATGGGAAAATCCCCGCAGGATATCGACGACCAGATTACCTATCCCCTCACAACAGCCCTAATGGGTATACCGGGGGTAAAAACAATCCGGAGCAGTTCGGTTTTCGGGTTTTCAAGTATTTACCTTGTTTTTGATGAGGAAATTGAATTTTACTGGAGCCGGGCACGGATCGTGGAAAAACTCAATTCCCTTCCATCCGGATTGCTTCCGGATGATGTTCAGCCTGCCCTCGGGCCTGATGCGACTGCCCTCGGGCAGATATTCTGGTATACCCTGGAGGGCAGGGACAGGGATGGCAACCCTACCGGTGGGTGGGATCCGCATGAATTGCGTTCTATTCAGGATTTTTACCTGAAATATGGACTTTCCGCTGCACAGGGGGTATCGGAAGTGGCCTCCATCGGCGGCTATGTGCAGGAATACCAGGTCGACATTGATCCCGTGGCCATGAAAAGCCGGAATGTGACGGTGGAACAAATCATGAAGGCCGTGCAGACGGGCAACCGCGACACCGGGGCGCGTACCATCGAATTTAACCGAGCCGAATACCTCGTCAGGGGGCTTGGCTTTATTAAAAGCGTGGAGGACCTGAAGGAAACAGTGGTGGTTTCACCAAACAATACACCCGTATACCTGCGAGATGTGGCGCATATCCAGTTGGGGCCGGCCCCCAGGCGTGGCGGGCTTGACAAGGCAGGAACCGAGGCTGTCGGTGCAGTGGTCGTGGCACGATACGGAGCCAATCCAATGGAGGTAATTGGCCATGTGAAAGCAAAAATAAAGGAGCTTGAGCCCGGATTGCCCGTCAAGGTATTGGCAGATGGAACATATTCAAAAGTCAGCATTGTGCCGTTTTATGACCGTACCGGACTGATAAATGAAACGCTGGGTACGCTGGAAGAGGCCCTTTCCCTCGAAATCCTGATCAGTATGATCGTCGTGATACTATTGGTCATGAATGTAAGGGCTTCGCTGCTTATTTCCAGCCTTCTTCCGCTGGGTGTGCTGATCACCTTCATCGTGATGCGGTATACGGGCGTTTCGGCCAATATCGTTGCCTTGTCGGGAATAGCCATTGCCATCGGCGTGATGGTAGATGTGGGGATAGTGTTTACGGAAAATATCATCCGCCATTTGGAATTACCACAGAATAAAAGAACCGGTCCAGGCGAAAAGCAGCGGATAATCTATGAAGCGGTAACGGAAGTGTCGTCAGCAGTGATAACGGCACTGGCCACGACCGTGATTAGTTTTATCCCCGTTTTTGCCCTGCAGGCTCAGGAAGGAAAATTGTTTCAGCCCCTGGCCTATACCAAGACCTTTGCCTTGTTGGCGGCTTTGCTGGTAGGGCTGGTGGTCATTCCCGCATTTGCCTATTTTCTCTATTCGTTGCCGGAAGGAAAAGAACGTACCAGGCGAATCATGCACATCGGGATGGTGATCCTGGGTGCGGCTGTGGTGTTCAGCGTACCATGGGCAGGCGTGGTTTTGATCAGCATCGGGGCCAATTACCTGTTGCGGCATTGGTGGCCGGCCGGATGGGAGCAGGTACCGGTTTATTTTCCCGTTGGCGTGTTGGTTGGTACGGCTACATATTTTCTTACGCGGGTTTGGCTTCCCATGGGTGCCGGGTATTCCCTTTTGTCCAATTTTATGTTTGTGGCCCTGATTGTGGGCAGCATATTGGGGGGATTGCTGGTAGTGGTGCATTATTACACCCGGATTTTAGGCTGGTGCCTGGCAAACAAGTGGCTGTTTTTGTCAATTCCCCTTTTCATCCTATTCGTCGGCTTACTGACCTGGCAGGGAATCAATAAAACGTTGGGGTTTGTACCCAGTATGGCCGCGCGTATCCACTTGAATTTGTATCAAACGCCTGTATGGAAGGGACTTGAATCAGCATTTCCCGGTATGGGAAAAGAATTCATGCCACCGCTTGACGAGGGATCGTTCCTGCTGATGCCGACTACTATGCCACATTCAGGCGTGGAAGAGAACCTTGAGACCATCCGCATGCTGGACCAACGTGTCATGGCGATTCCCGAGGTAGAGCTGTCTGTGGGCAAATGGGGTCGCGCTGCTTCGGCATTGGATCCGGCACCGATCAGTATGTTTGAAAATATCATCCAGTACAAATCCGAGTACCTGTTGGATCCAAAGGGACACCGTATGCGCTTCAAAGTAAATGAGGCGGGAGAATTTGCACATAAGGATGGTTCCTTTCTCCCGGCAGAAGAGGCCCGGATGTACGCGAAACCCCAGCATCTGGTCACTGACCCTGCCGGACAGTATCTCAGGCAGTGGCGCGAACATATCCACTCTCCGGACGATATATGGGAGGAAGTATTGGCCGTTACGCAATTTCCCGGTATGACATCAGCACCCAAATTACAGCCAATTGCCACACGCCTCATCATGTTGTCGACAGGGATGCGGGCACCCATGGGGATGAAAATATATGGCCCGGATCTGCCTACCATCGAACAGGTAGGTTTTCAGATGGAAAAATGGCTGCAGGAAGTACCCGGGGTGCGTAGGGAATCTGTATTTGCTGACCGGGTAGTAGGCAAGCCCTATATTGAA
>JAOUOM010000243.1 GCA_029880385.1 Cyclobacteriaceae bacterium
GGAATACCCACAGTCCCAGGCCCAGGATGAGGAGGGCATCGAGAAAGGACAGCAACAGGTAGGGTACTACTTTGGCCAGGATGATCTGTACCGGCGACATGGGGGATGCCAATAGGACCTCCATGGTGCCCAGTTCCTTTTCGCGTGCAATGGAGATGGAGGTCATCATGGCCGAAACCAGCATGAGCAGGATGGCAATAAGTCCCGGGACAAAGTAATAGACGCCTTTGAGCTCGGGGTTGTAGCGCATACGGGTACGTACATCCACCTGCATGGGCAGGAGTTTGCTGGCATTGAGTTCCGACGTATAGCTGGCAAGGATGGCCTGGAGGTAGTTGACGAGGGTATTGGCCATATTGGGATCGGACGCATCGGCGATGAGCTGTACCTGGCCAAGCCCGGTCTGTTCGAGGCTCGAAGCGAGTCCCGGCCCGATGACCAGTACGATTTTGGTTTTTCCATCCCGAAATGTGGTTTCGATTTGCTGGTGGGAGGATAGCGGGTCTGTGAGGACAAAGTATCCCGAAGCCTGGATTTTTGCGATGATTTGCCTGCTGTGCAAGTCTTTGGACTGGTCGAGGATGGCAATTCTGGCATCACGGATTTCGTTGGTAATGGCAAAGCCAAACAGCAGGATTTGTACGACGGGCATGCCGATGAGGATGAGCAGGGTGCGCGGGTCGCGCCAGATGTGGTAAAATTCTTTTTTTACAAAGGCAAGGAATCGTTTCATCGCGTCAGGGTCTGACCCTTGCGGGCGATTTGTACAAATACATCATCCATGCCAGGGGAGCCAAATCCTGCTTTTAATTCCCCCGGGCTGCCCAGAGCGGCAATTTTGCCATCGACCATCATGGATAACCGGTCGCAATATTCTGCCTCGTCCATGTAATGCGTGGTCACAAAAAGGGTTTTGCCCTGGCTGGCGGCTTCATAGATCAGGTCCCAGAATTGCCTTCGGGTGATCGGGTCTACCCCGCCTGTCGGTTCGTCCAGAAAGATGAGTTGCGGATCGTGGATCATGGCGACAGAAAAAGCCAGTTTTTGTTTCCAACCCAGTGGCAGGGATTCAATGAGCGTGTTGGCTTCACGGGTAAGTTCAAGCCGTTGCAGCAGCCGATCTGTTTTTTGCCGGATTTCACGGGATCGAAGACCGTAAATGCCTCCAAAGAGTCGGATATTTTCGGTAACGGTAAGGTCGGCATAGAGTGAGAATTTCTGACTCATGTAGCCGATGGTACGTTTGATTTGCTCAGTTTGTGTATAGACATCGTAGCCGGCGATGGTGGCTTTTCCGGATGTTGGTTTCCACAGACCGGTCAGCATTTTGATGGCGGTGGTTTTGCCGGCACCATTGGCACCCAGAAAACCGAAGATTTCGCCAGAAAATACATCAAAGGAAATATCGTCCACGGCATGAAACGTGCCGAATGCTTTCACGAGGTTTGAGACCGATACTATGGGATTTTTAATTTCTTTCATCTAGCATCAGGGACATAAAGGAGTCTTCAATTCCGGGATTGATTTTCCGGGTTGTTGTCGGGTGGTTTGCTTTCCATGCAGAGAGGAGCTCTTCCATTTGGGATGCGGTCAAATTTGGATTTTTGTCCGTGTAATGGATTTCTGATCCAAACGAAAAGACTGATCGATGGGAGGGAATGGCGCGGAGGTACCGGATCAGGCCAAATTTATCGGACGACTGGATAGCAAACAGCTGGTGGTCAAACCCGTGACTAATGGCGGCAGGGGTATCTACTGCCAACAGACGTCCCTCCTGGATTAACCCGACCCGGTGGCACCTGTCGGCCTCATCCATATAGGGAGTAGATACAAAGATGGTGAGCCCGTCGCGGTTGAGGGCATGGAGCATGTCCCAAAATTCTTTTCTGGAAACGGGGTCTACCCCGGTGGTGGGCTCGTCAAGGAAAAGGATGTCTGGCTTGTGGATCATGGCGCAGCTCAGGGCTAGTTTTTGCTTCATTCCTCCGGACAGGGCTCCGGCCTTGCGGTTTTTGAATGGTTCGATCTGCTGGTATATGTCCCTGATCAGTACATAGTTTTTTTCCAGTGTGGTTTCAAATATGCTGGCAAACAGCCGGATGTTTTCTTCTACTGTCAGGTCCTGATAGAGCGAAAACCGGCCCGGCATATACCCGAGTTTTTTTCTGAGCTGCCTGAACGCTGCCACAGGGTCGAGCCCGAGTACGTGTACCGATCCTGTGGCAGGATAAAGCAGGGAGGTGAGTATACGTATCAGGGTGGTTTTACCGGCACCATCCGGGCCAATAAGGCCGAAGAGTTCGCCTTCTGGTACGGACAGGGTAATCTCATCCAATGCCCGGGTGGTTCCAAATGACTTACTTACTCCCTGTATCTGAATGGCATCCATTATTCAAAGATTACATCTGCTGGCATGCCAATTTTCAACTCCCCATTATTGGGTACAGCCAGCCGGACGGCATAGACCTGATTGACCCGTTCTGTCCGGGTCTGGATGATTTTTGGGGTAAATTCGGCCTTGTCGGATACCCAGGTGATTGTACCCCGATGGGCAGTTAGTCCTCCGGGGGAGTCCACATGGATGGTGGCGGTTTGTCCGATCCTGATACTGCTAAGTTGGTCACCAGCCAGGTAGACCGTCAGGAGCATATTGTTGAGGTTGGCTATTTTGGCAAGGGGCATGCCAGGCAAGACATATTCCCCTTCTTCCTTGTATTTTTCAAGGAGGGTACCGGTACGTGGTGCGGTTATCCAGCTTTTTTGCAATTGGTCTTCCGCTTGCTTTAGCCGCCATTCCAGGGGTTTTAGTTCGGAAAGTAGTGCCCGGTTACCGGTCGATAATTGGCTTTCGGTGGCCTGGATCTGGCTTTTTACCACCTGGCGTTCACCCGTCAGTTCATCCAGTTGTTTTTGGGTGGCGGCTCCTTCCTTTACCAGGTTGCTGATGCGTTCCACTTCCCGGTCGAGTAGTGATTCCCTGTCACGAAGCACTTTAAGCTGGATGGGGATATTGGTGAGACGTGATTGTATGGACTGCATGGAGGCCAGAACCTGACCTTTTTGGAGGTAGGGGCCCGTGGTATCAATCAGCGCCATTCGTTCGTCTTTTTGCAAGGTTTCGCCTTCCTTTTTGGAAAAAGACAAAATTCTTCCGGCTGTTTCGGCAGCTACAAAGATTTCTTCCGATTCAAAATTCCCATAGGCATCGGCCTGGCGTGCTTCTTCGCGACATGCAGCAGCCAATAAGAGGGTGAGGGTGATCAGGTAGGTTGGTTTCATAGGTTTCCGGTTAAGATCATATAGGCGATGGTTTGATACGACAGTTGGATTTGATGGAGTTTCAGTTGGAGTTGTACCTGTACATATTCATTTAGTTGCGAAATATAGTCCGCTTCCGAAAGGGTTCCCTGTTCGGCTTGTATACGTGATTCCTCCAGGATTTCTTTTTGCAGGGCGACCAGTTTTTGATCCATGAGCAGTAATTGGTTGAGTTGCTCAATTTCACTTGCCGCCAGGAATTGCTGGCTTTGAACGTTCCGGAGAAACTGTTCCTTTTCTGATGTTATGCTTTGCTGGCTGATCGCCAGTATGTCGCTGTTTCTTCGTGTTTTGCCCCAGTCCCAGGCATTCCATTGGAGACGTGCTCCGATCATGTAGTAGTCGCTCCAGCCGGTTTCGAAAAAATTCATGGGGTTGGGCTGTCCAAGTCCAGCCAGGGCAAAGGCGGACAACCTGGGTCGCTTAGTGGTTTGATTGAGGAGGATTTTTGAATGATATAGTTCATTTTGCTGGTCGAAAAGGCGTATTTCAACCCGGTTGATGGCATTGGGGGGCGGGAGGATTTCGGGGAAGATAAGCTGGTACGTGCGGAGGTCCTGCCCGACCCAATTGCCAAGGGCCTGCCTTAGTGCTTCCTGCCTGATTGCCAGGCTTACTTTTTGTTGGGCGGCTTTTAGTTTTTCTTTTTCAATAAGGCGTAGTGTACTGGCCAGTACAAGTCCGTTTTGGTACGATACCCGGGCTTTGTTGTACCGGTTGTCGAGTTCATTCAGGAGTGCATCAATCAGCAATGTATTTTCCTGTACCGTAAGAACACCAAAATAGAGTTCACTGATCACCGATTGTACCTGCGTGAGCGAAAGGTCTGTTTCTGTCTGCCGGATCGACAACTCAGCATCTTCTACCTGCCGGTTGGCCCTGGCCATTCCCCCGTCGTACAGTTGCTGGTTTAGCTGGACTGACAGGTTGTACTGATCTTTTGGAACCATCGGGATGTCCGACCCGGGCAAGGAAAGGGGAAAGTGAAATACATCCGACTGATAGGTGGCCGATCCTTGTACGGAAAGTTGCGGCAGGGAAGAGGCCGTCCTGTTTTGCTCCTGAAGGGTACGTATGGAAGCAACGTAATTTGATTTTTGCTGCAGTGGGCTGGCTGCCATTGCCCTCGACTGGCATTCGGCCAGGGTGATGGACTGTGCCGTCACCCTTGGCATACCCGCCAGTAGCAGGCCCAGAATGATCAATTTGAATATTTGGTTAAACCTTTTAGTTAACATTGTGGTATTTTTTTAAGGCCGAAGTGCCTGCATGATAAATTTTGGAACTTCTGTTTTGCGGGCTTCCATGAGTGCGAAGTAGGGATCCATTTCCAGGCCAATTACCTTTTGAACAATAGGACGTGCGACAAATGGAAAGATCATCATCGACATCAGGTTGAGCAGGAATTGTCCGGCACCGATGGGTCGGATAGTGCCGCGCCTGGCTTCTTCATCCAGCTGTGT
>JAOUOM010000244.1 GCA_029880385.1 Cyclobacteriaceae bacterium
CAGCTGTCAAGGAATGTCAGCTTGACATTGAGTACGGCTGCCTGCAGGCTGTCCATTCGGCTGTTTGTACCCACAAATTGATAATCATGATCGGGAAATGCGGCACCATGGTTGGCATATCTCCTGCAACGTCCGGCCAGGTTGGGGTCATTGGTCACGAGGCATCCGGCATCGCCATATGCGCCCAGGACTTTGGTTGGGTAAAAACTAAAAGCCCCTGCATGGCCGATGGTCCCGGCCTTCCGGCCCCGGTAGGTGGCTCCGGCAGCTTGCGCGGCATCTTCCACCACAAAGAGTCCGTGTACGGCAGCCAGATCCATTATTTCATCCATGTCGGCACAGTTGCCATAGAGGTGAACAGGCACGATGGCCTTGGTTTTAGTTGTTATTTTTTCCTGAATACGTTTTACGTCCAGTAAGCCATTTTCAGGGTCGACATCTACAAACACGGGGCGTGCACCAGTCTGCGAAATTGCATTTGCCGTGGCAATCCACGAGAAGGCTGTGGTGATGACTTCATCGCCGGGCCCTACCCCCAGCATCCGTAGTCCTATGCAAAGGGCATCGTGACCATTTGCCATACTCACACAATGTCCTGTGTTGAGGTAATCGGCGAATGATTTTTCGAAGGAGCGCACCCTGTCGCCTGCTATGAACCAGCCTTCTGCCATAACCGACGAAATCGCCTGGTCGATGGCAGGCTGAATGGCCTTGTATTGGAGGTGGAGATCTATAAAAGGAACGCGCATGGCAGCTGGCAAGGTTATTTTTTGTCTTTCAACTCAGCCAGTTTTTTTCTGGCGGCCTGATTGATGGCATCCTTTCGTTTGGTGAGTTTTTTGATTTTCTCATACATCTCCCGGGCCGTATCGTAGTTTTCTTCCTTTACGGCTATATCACCCAGGTGTAGGTAGGCGTAGGTGGAAAACCCCTGTCCGGTAGCATCGGATAGTTCGGCGTATTCGATGGCGTACTGGAAATATTTTTTGGCCTGCACATAATCATGGCGGATCTCACTGATATGGCCCAGAAAAAAAGCGGCATAGCGTCCGGAGTTGTACTCATAGCCATCCCAGGCCAGGTCTATCCGTTCGATGATTTGTTTGCTTTCGCGTATGGCATCCTCGTATTTGCCCAAATGATAAAGCAGCCGCGTATAAAAACGGTGAAAATAGGCATTGTTGGGGTAGAGGGAGTGCAGGTATTCGGAAATTTGCATGGCACCTTTTACATCCCCCTCTTCGGAATAGAGGATTCTCATGAGGAAATATTGTGCTTCGGTGCGGGCATAAAAGGCATTTCGGGCGGTTTCTTCCAGTTGTTGGATGCCGAGCTTTTTGTCACCTTCCGGAAAAAATACCATAAAGGGCTTGAGCATGGGGTAGTTTTCGGGAATCCATTCCGCATAATAATTGAACAGCCCGTCACCAAACAGCAATTCGGGGCTGAAATCCGAATGGCCTTTGCATTCTTCTAGGTATTTCAGGGCATATTTCCCTGCCATGGAGGCCTTGGTATACTGCCCGCGCTCGGAATAAAACCTACCCTGAAAGGAATAGGTGGCAGCCAGGAAAAAAGCACCTTCGATTTCGTTGACTTCTTTGTACAGCCGTTTGGATAATACTTCCGACGTATCCATATAGGCCATAAACACCTGATCCCATTTGGTTTCTTTTTCACCGTATGGGAGCATTTGCCACCAGTAGTTTAGCCCCATCAGAAAATAGGGAAGGGGGTGCCAACCATATTGTTTTTTCAGGTACTGAAGTTGGCGGTCTGCACGGGTGAAATTCATGTTGTACAGGTCAAACATGGCCTGCGTGGCTTCCAGTTCCACGTGGCGGTTATTTAGCAGGTTACGGGCTGCACTATCGATGGGGCCTGTCCATTTTTGAGCGGTCAGAGAGAAGCTGAGGAGAAGGAATGCTACGTGGATGATGTACTTCATGAAAATAAATAGGGAAATGGCACACCCTGCCGGCGGGATGTCGTTTACTGTTCTTTTGAGTAAGTTTACGAAGTTAGCCGAGAATCACATGAAAGCGTTATCAAATCACCGGGAAAAATTCCTTGAAGACTGGTTCCAGTTTCATTCAGCAGCGTTTTTCACACTTATTTGTCTCCTGTACGCTGCCCTTTTCCTGCTCAAACGGATATTCATTCTCAGCGATATTGCAGCTTTTGAGGTTTTGCAGGAAAGGGGTGAAATGTGGATTTTTGATGTCATATCGGCGATAAAATACCTGACCGTTCCATTTTTTCTGGCCTGGAAATTTACTGTTACGGCTTTTGTATTGTGGGTAGGCTGCTTTCTTTTTGGTTACCGTATCCTGTTTTCGACGCTATGGAAATGGGTGCTCTTTTGTGAACTGCTTTTCCTCGTTCCGGAATTTTTAAAATTCCTCTATTTTTTATTTATGCCCGGCGATCCTTCCTATCAGGAATTTGTGGCCTTTTATCCACTATCATTGATGCATTTTGTTGACTTTCAGAAAATACCACAGGCATATCATTACCCGCTAAAGGCCCTCAACCTCTTCGAGTTTTTTTATGTGTATGCACTGGCAGTGGGCGTTTATTTTCTAAGCAACAAAAACTGGAATATTTCGGTATGGATAGTAGGCAGTACCTATGGGTTGTTTTTTCTGCTGTGGCTTGGCTTTTATATAGTGGTCTATCATTGATCGGCCAGCAGGCGGACCTCATCCCCTTCCCGTATACTGCCAGGCACAATTATCCGGGCTGTAAGCCCTCCGTGCCCGCACATGGCGTTATAGCCTCCGGGTCCCAGGTTTTTCTCCATTTGTTCGCAGGGGTCACAAAGGCCTGTGCCTTCCATTACCACATTGCCAATCTGAAAGCGCCGTCCTGTAAATGCCAGTATATTTATGCCGGAAACGACCAGGTTGCGCCGGGTAAGGGAGGGATCGATGGGTTGACATTTTAAAATGGCTGCTACAACGGCCAGGTGTTCGTGCTGGATGAGTGTGACCTGTCGTTTGGAAGATGCCTGATTGAAATAGTCGCCGGAAAGCCCGGTTTCCTGACTGGCCTGCACTTCTTTGACGGCAACGGGAAAATGTCCCTCAGCCGGCCTAAGCCGAATTGCCTCTACCCGACCTGTTTGAGGCATTGTATTTCTTATTTCTTTCATGTTCATGGTTTCGGACGTTTGCGTGACCCTGTAATTTCGCAGGTTTCATGCAGACCCCAAAACATGTAGTACAAAGGGAGTCCTGCGGCTTGTGTCCGGTGTGCCTGATTCGTGCATGCCGATCCTTTTTGGCAGGGTAAAGACTTTCGTCAAAAAATGTTAAAAATCGAAAAGCGGACGGCCGTCCCCCGTTTATAATACATTAATTGCTAATTTCGCCACACTGCAAAACCTTTTTCACACGATGGGATATCAAAAAATTAACATCATTACCGGCTGGATCGCCTTTTTTATTGCACTAACGGTATATGCACTTACGATAGAGCCTACAGCCAGCTTTTGGGACTGTGGTGAATTTATAGCAACCGCATACAAACTGGAAGTGCCCCATCCTCCGGGAGCTCCGTTTTTTTTGTTAGTGGGGCGTTTGTTTAGCCTGCTGGCAGGCGATGACCTGACCCAGGTGGCCTACTGGGTGAATATGCTCAGTGCCCTCAGTTCGGCTTTTACCATCTTGTTCCTGTTTTGGTCGATTACCCACCTGGCGCGAAAAATCACCAAAGCGGAAGATGGCCAGGAAACTCCGGGCCAGGTCATGGGCATTATCGGTTCAGGACTGGTAGGGGCTTTGGCGTTTACTTTTTCCGACTCTTTCTGGTTTTCAGCGGTAGAGGCAGAGGTTTATGCCATGTCTTCCTTTTTTACGGCATTTGTGTTTTGGGCTATTTTGAAATGGGAAACGATTCACGAAGAAGCCGACCGCAATAAATGGCTGATTCTGATCGCCTATATGATGGGTTTGTCGATCGGGGTGCATTTGCTCAACCTCGTGACAATCCCTGCACTTGGACTGATCGTATATTTCAATTATGCACAGAAAATCACCCGAAATGGCGTAATCATGGCCCTGCTGCTGTCAGGCTCCGTAATATTGATTATTATGATTGGCGTGATCCCCGGCATTGCTACCCTCGTGGGTTCCATGGAAGTGTTTTTTGTCAATTCAATCGGGCTCCCATTCGGTGCAGGAGTGATCATCTTCACGGTCATTTTTATCGGGTCTTTGGTATACGGAATCATCTTTTCCATCCGTAAGGAATATGTGATTCTCAATACCGCACTACTTGGGTTTTCTTTTGTCATGATCGGGTACATGAGCTATGCCGTTGTATTGATACGTTCCAACTATGATACCCCTATCGATGAAAACAATCCGGAAGACATCATGACATATGTGTCGTACCTCAAGCGTGAGCAATACGGTAGCCGTCCGCTTTTTCACGGTCAGTACTATACTGCCGACCTGATCCGGCAAGACCCGGGCGATCCGATCTATATGAAAGGGGAAGACAAATATGAAATCAAGGATTATCAGATCACGCAAGTCTATGATCCACGCCAGACGACCATCCTCCCCAGGATGTACAGCAAAGATCCCCGCCATATAGAACGCTATCGGCAGGTGACCGGGTTGAAACAAGGTGAAAAGCCATCATTTGCAGACAATATTTATTTCATGATCCGGCATCAACTGGGCACGATGTATTTCCGCTATTTTATGTGGAATTTTTCCGGGCGCGCATCTGATGTGCAGGATGCCGACTGGGTCGGTCTGTTGGATTCTT
>JAOUOM010000245.1 GCA_029880385.1 Cyclobacteriaceae bacterium
ACTACCTCCTTTAGTTTTACTGTTTTGTGGGTGAATGATGAACCTCCACTAGTGGCGACTAATACGGGGGCTACCTTATTTGAGGGCGATTCTGTCTTCATCACCACTGCCGAATTGCAGTTTACGGACCTGGATAGTCCGGCCGATTCGCTCATCTATTCATTGGTAGGAGGAGCTGTCAACGGGCAACTGGAGCTGGTCAGTAACCCGGGCGTTCCCGTAAGTGGATTTACTCAGGCAGATATTGACCTGGGTCAATTGATGTATGTGCACAATGGAAGCGAGACATTGAGCGATTCGCTTGTCTTTCAGGTGAATGACGGGCTTTTTACGTCGACCCCCGAGGCATTTACCCTATCGATATTTCCGGTCAACGATGAATTGCCGGTGATGGCCATAAATACGGGGACAGTATTGGCCGAAGGAGGATCTGTCCTGATCACCAATGCTGAATTGCAGTTTACGGATCTGGATAGCCCAGCGGATTCACTCACGTACTCATTGGTAGGTGGTGCTGTTAACGGGCAACTGGAACTGGTCAGTAACCCGGGTCTTCCCATAACCACATTTACTCAGGCAACTATTGATCTGGCTGACTTGGCATATGTGCACAATGGAAGTGAGACACCAAGTGATACACTTGTTTTCCAGGTCGATGACGGGCTGAATATATCGGCACCTGAACTATTTTCCATATTGGTAATCCCCGTCAATGATGAATTGCCATTGGTGACGACAAACACCGGTGCTACCCTGTTTGAGGGCGATTCTGTCCTGATCACCAGTGCTGCCCTGCAGTTTACGGATCTGGACAGTCCGGCCGATTCACTCGCCTATTCATTGGTGGGTGGAGCTGTCAACGGGCAACTGGAGCTGGTCAGTAACCCGGGCGTTCCCATAATCGGATTTACACAAACCAATATTGACCTGGGTCAATTGATGTATGTGCACAATGGAACCGAGACATTGAGCGATACACTTGTTTTTCAGGTGAATGACGGAATTAATTCGTCGGTTCCGGAGATATTTAGCCTGACGGTAGTCCCTGTCAATGACAATGCACCGGTTATAATTCCTGCGGGGCCATTTGATGTGTCGGAAAATTCTGCATTTGGCTTTCCGGTCGGCACACCCATCCAGTTTTCTGACCTTGACGACCCGGCGTTACTTGACACGTATGCATATGCAATTGTGGAAGGGGCAATGCCTTTTGTTATTGACTCCACGGGCCAATTGAGTGTGAGTGATACCATTGACTTTGAAATACAACAGCAATATACACTTACCATTACCGTCAGCGACGGTACCCTGATTTCAGCAGGTCAGCCCATCCAGATCAATGTACTGGATGTGGATGAGATTGCCCCCGTTGTGGCAATTACCCCGTTGAATACCAACAATCCGCTTCCCACTTTGTCCGGGACAATTGATGATCCCTCGGCAGCCATTGAAGTGGGGGTAAATAGTAATCTGTTTCCCGGCACCAACAATGCCGACGGAACCTGGTCTTCGACCATCACGACCTCCCTGCCGGATGGAACGTATGACGTTACCGTAACGGCAACGGATCTGGCAGGAAATCAGGCGACGGATAGTACATTGAATGAATTGTACGTGGATGCAACGGCCCCAATCGTGACCATCGATACCATGTCAACTTTTGATGCTACTCCGTCGTTGACCGGATCGGTCGACGATATAAGTGCGGTAGTACAGGTAAGTGTAGGCGGTTTTACCTATACAGCGGTAAATAATGGGAACGGAACCTGGTTTTTGGACGGTGCGTTCATTTCCCAGGCCTTACCGGCCGCAACCTATGAAGTAGTGGTTTCAGCTACGGATGCACTGGGAAATGTCGGCTCTGACATCACCGCAAATGAATTGACCATTTTGACTGGGCCGGTGCTTGCCTTGCCAGCTACCAATGTCAAATCGTTGGATTTTGTAGCCCAATGGGAGCCAGCAGGCGATGTACTGGCTTATGTTTTGGAAGTGGCGCATGATGCGTCTTTTACCAAGCTGGTACCAGGCTATGAATCCTTTTCTACCATCGCAACTTCCCAGTTGGTTTCCGGATTAGATTATAACCTGACCTATTACTATCGGGTAAAGGTGCAATACAATTCCGGTGTTGTTTCTGATTACTCGAATGTTGTCGCTGTTCAGACAATACTTGATCCCGGGACAACGGCGGACTCATTGGCACTGGTTTCCATTTACCAATCGACCGATGGCTTGAAATGGACAAATAAAACAAACTGGCTTCGTGGGCGCATGAAAGACTGGTATGGCGTGACCATGACCGGTACGCGGGTCACCTCTCTGGATTTGCGGGCCAATCATTTGTCCGGCTCGGTTTCACATACGGCAGGTCTGGATCAGTTGCAAACCTTATTTTTGCAAGACAATGAGTTGACGCAGGTAACAGGGATTGAGTTGTTGACCGGATTGCAAACCGTGGATATCAGCCTTAACCACCTCGATTTTCTGACGATCAGTCAATTGTTGACTGGCGGCTATACATTGACCTACAAAGAACAGAAACAGGTCCTTACACCGGTCCGTACCCTTCAGCAAATAGGAACCACCTACCCGGTAGCCCGTGTAGTGCCCGGGGGAGAGACCTATACATGGTACAAGAATGATACGTTGATCAGTGAGACACTTTCCTCATTTACCTATAACATAACAGATTTTGTTGATGAGGGCGTGTTTCATGCCCAGGTGGGAAGCAGTCTGGTTCCGGATCTGGTTCTTACTACCCATCCGGTTTTTGTCCGGGTGTCTTCATTGCAACGGGATAGCACGGCACTTCGGGCCATTTTCGATGGATTGGCAACAGATCCCGCTCAATTACCAGGCTGGACTACCACGTCGGTCAAAAACTGGACAGGGGTCACCGTTACCAATGAACGGGTGACGGCACTTGCATTGAGCAATAAAAAACTTGCGGGTGAAATGCCTCCGGACATCCTTGACATTGCCGGACTGGTGACTGTCGATTTGTCCAATAACGCGATTACTACCCTGCCGGATCTGTCTTCACTTACGAATTTGACGCAATTTAATATTTCGGGAAATGCCCTTGAATTTGGCTCCATCGAACCAAATGTGGCAATTACCGGGATAAATTACCAGAACCAGGCTCGCATTGGTACATATAAAACCGATACCATACCGGCCGGCTCAGATTTTTTTGTCGAAATAGTAACGAGCGGGTCGGCGTTGAACTACCAGTGGAAGCGCAATGATACCCTCATTGTCAATGCGACAGATCAGTTTTACCATATTCAGGACATACGCTATGAAACCATGGGTGATTTTACAGTGGATGTCACGAGCAGCCTGGTTCCCAACCTGACCCTGACCAGCAAGGTACAACAGGTACTGGGCTTTGGAAATATTGAATTTTACCCGGCATTCCGTTTTGCTGACGGACAGGTGGGAATCGTAGAGCAGGGTATTGGACGTTTATTTAAAATCATACCAGGTAGCCCGTATGACACCATTCAGACGGTTAATATCTCGAATGGGAAAATTTTGATGGAAAAAATAGTTTTGGGGGATTATCTGCTCCTGGCCAAGGCAGCAGATGGATATGTGCGCACCAAGGAATATCAGTTTTCCATTGATAGCATTGCCATGGATTCAGTCCAGTTTATTCCGACTTATTTTGAAAGTGTATTGGAGTGGGATTCGGCCAATGTGTTGCAATTGAGGGATTTTATCTATGATTCCCTTGCGATGTTGCGTATTCCGCCACCATTGCGTCCTGACGGGGGAAATGGGATCATTTCGCTCACTGTTGAATCAAATTTTGTAGAGACAAGTACGACAGGCCGTATTGAAAGCCGCAGAAGGGTGAAAAAAGCAGGCTGTTCGCTTCGTCGCAGGACTACCGGTACAGGAGGCAGGCCCATGGAAGATGTTTGGGAGTTGATTGCCTATCAGGAAACGGACGACAATGGGGAAGTAAACTTTGGGTTTTTGCCTGTTGGATTTTACAGGCTGAATATCCAGTATCCGGGTGTGCCGATGGATCCGGCTTCTTTTATCGAATTCGAAATTGGGACGGATAAGGTAAACGATGGTTATGAATTGTTGGCTACGGTTGAGGAATCAGGGATTTTTGTTGAAATGATTGCCGAACTCGGCACATACAGAAAATACTTTAGGGAATTGAATGTATACCCAAATCCGGCGAATCAAACCTTGCAGATACATCACGGTACGTTGCCAATGGATAACATACGGGTGATGCTAATGGATCTCACAGGACGAGTTTTGCATGAGCAACCGATTGAAAGTGGCCATACAACTTCATTTTCTTTGGATGTTTCGGGTCTGGTGAATGGAATATACCTGTTGCATTTTTATGAAAAAGGTAATGAAAAAGAGCACATAGTTACCTACAAGGTAATTGTACAGCATTGATGATTTAATACAGAGAAAACAAATGAAAATGGCGCGTCAGTTTTGATGCGCCATTTTTTTTTTAACCTTTTGTTTTCTAACAAGACTCAAATAGCACTTAATTCACAAAACATAGTATATTAGTAAGTTCATTTTGCGATCAAATAATTCGCAAAAAACGTCACCAACCAATACTATACGAATGAGAAAATCATTACTCACCTATCTTTTTATTGCCTTTGGTTTTTTAGGGTTTCATAAAACCTATGGGCAACCTCCAACAGTCCAGGCAAGTGACCTGTCGTTTTTGTCGATCACCTCAACTAGTGCGGATGTAAACTGGATCAATGGGG
>JAOUOM010000246.1 GCA_029880385.1 Cyclobacteriaceae bacterium
ATGTGATGAAAGAATCCGCCATTACGGCTTTGTCCTATCTGAAATCCAACGCAGGCGAACTGGATATACCCTATCAGGTATTTGAGCAGTATGACCTGCACGTGCATGTTCCGGCGGGAGCTATTCCCAAGGATGGCCCTTCTGCCGGTATTACCATGCTTACTTCGCTGGCTTCCGTATTTACCCAGCGTAAGATCAAACCCAAGCTGGCCATGACGGGTGAAATCACCCTGCGAGGTAAAGTGTTGCCGGTAGGGGGTATCAAAGAAAAAATTCTGGCGGCCCGACGGGCAGGAGTGAAAGAGATCATTTTGTGCGAGCGCAACAGGCGTGACATGGAGGAAATCAGTGAACAGTACGTACGGGGAGTCAAAATTCATTATGTGGAGCGGGTATCACAGGTACTCGACATTGCCTTATTAAAGGAGATGGTAAAAAACCCGATGGAGTTTGTGTTGCCCGAATCAAACCAGCAATCATAGTTTTGAAGTACAGCCTGCTTACCGTTTTAGTCGTAGGGGCATTTTTTGCCGGGGCCCAGGGAAGTTTTTTTTACCTGGATCTTCCCTCAAGTGCCCGCATCAATGCATTGGGCGGCTATGGGGTCTCGCAGGAAAACCAGGATCTATCCCTGCTGTTTCACAACCCGGCCCTGATCGATTCGGTTGATAAAGGCACATTTTCCACATGGTTCAATCCCTTTTTTGCGGATATCAGGCGAATGGCCGGAGCCTATAAGGCAACGTTACCGGTCGTGGGGGCTATGTCGTTTGGGGTGGTATTTATGGATTACGGTACCATGACCGGCGCAGACCCTGCCGGGCAGGTTACTTCCGAATTTCACAGTCGTGAATACCTCCTCCAGCTTGCGAAAAGCCATGCTTCGGGGCCATTTACGATGGGGGCCGGTATTAAACTGGCAGGTTCGTACCTGGCCGGCTATGGTTCAACGGCTTTGCTGGCCGACGTTGGCGGGGTCTATCATGTTCCGGAAAAAGACATGACCGTAGGCCTTGTCCTGAAAAATTTCGGAGTGGTTATTTCGCGTTATCAAACTACCCTGGGGCGACAGGTGCCGTTGGATGTTCAAATTGGTACTACCTTTAAACCTCAATTCATGCCGTTTCGATACTCATTTACGGTTTTTGATGTAGGCAGGCCCTTACAGCCGTTTTATATTGGAGCAGAATCCGCTCCTTCGCTGTTTACTAAAGTCATGCGCTATGTCAACGTAGGTGGCGAATTAATTCTGGGCGAACATTTGGAGTTACAGATAGGTTACAATCAGCGGAGGCGACAGGAATTGTCACTGGCCGGGGGAGCGTTTGGTGCGGGTTTGTCATTTGGGTTTTTATTGAAACTAAAACAATTGTCAATAAATTTCTCCCGAAGCGTATATCATGCGGCAGGAGGGACTAGCTTTATTTCCCTACAGGGAAATTTTAACCACAGGAAAAAAATATTTTGAATTAATGGAAAATCTCACACCCAGGCAAATAGTAGAAGAACTGGATAAATACATCATAGGCCAGCATGAGGCAAAAAAAAATGTAGCCATTGCGTTGCGAAACCGATGGCGCAGAATGAATGTTCATGATGACATTCGTGGCGATATTGTCCCCAATAATATTTTACTGATAGGGGCAACGGGGGTAGGTAAAACCGAAATTGCCCGCCGTCTGGCCAAAGTAGCTGATGCGCCTTTTACCAAGGTGGAAGCATCCAAATTTACCGAAGTAGGCTATGTAGGAAGGGATGTGGAGAGCATGGTGCGTGACCTGGTGGAACAATCGATCAATATGGTTCGCATAAAGAAAAGTGATGATGTAAAAGAACGAGCCTCTGAAATTGTGGAATCCCTCTTGCTCGATGCCCTGATTCCCCCGATAAAATCAACTACAGGTTCGTTTATTGTGAAGGATGAAAAGGATGAAAAGGATCTGAATGAAAAAACCCGGGAACGTTTTCGCGAAAAAATCAGGACGGGTGAACTGGACAACCGAAAAATAGAAATTGATGTGAAGCAACCTGCCAACTCAGGTGTCGGCATGATCGGTGGTGGCATGATGGACGAAGCTTCGCTTATCAATATCCAGGACATGCTCAATAATATGATGCCGAAAAAGAGCAAAAAGCGAAAGGTAACGATCGCAGAGGCACGCAAGATCCTGATGGAAGAGGAGTCCTCCAAACTCATCGATATGGATGAAGTAAAAGAGGAGGCCCTGCAAAAAGCAGCAAATACCGGGATTATTTTCATTGACGAAATTGACAAAATAGCCAGTGGACGTTCCGGCAGGGGTGGTCCGGACGTCAGCCGTGAGGGGGTGCAGCGCGACTTACTCCCCATTGTAGAGGGATCTGCCGTGAATACCAAGTACGGGGTGGTCAATACGGATCACATCCTGTTCATAGCAGCAGGGGCATTTCATTTTAGTAAACCGTCCGATCTGATCCCGGAATTACAGGGGAGGTTTCCGATCCGTGTCGAATTGCTCAACCTGACGAAAAATGATTTTTTGCGAATCCTCAAAGAACCCAAAAACGCACTTTCCAAACAATACATTGCGCTATTGCAGGCCGAAGAAGTCGAACTCACATTTCAGGAGGAAGCATTGGAAGAGATTGCCGAAGTGGCCTTCCGGATTAATGAGGAAATAGAAAATATTGGAGCGCGTCGTTTGCATACAGTCATGAGCAAGCTGCTCAATGAAATCCTGTTCAATATCCCGGATACCATCGGGCCAAATGCCAAAGTAGTGGTAACGAAGGAGATGGTCAACGAAAAACTGGCAGGCCTTGTCAAGGATAAAGACCTGAGCGAATACATCCTCTAACGGACGATTTTGTTGTATTTGCGCATGAGATCCATCACTTTGTCAAGTGGGAGGGCCTCTATGGTATGCCCCTGGGTACCCGTGAGCGTGCGGGCAGCAAACAGTGAGTTGATGATCGCCTCTTCGGTGGCTTCTATGGTGGCCAGAAAAAGAGGGGTCATTTCGTCATTACGGAGATTTGATAGCTGCTGCACCGATGTATCTGATTTGTAGGAAACCAGATTGTCCGGGTAGTTGGAAAATGCAATCACATAGTCGCCGCTGCCATTTGATGCAATCCCTCCGGTTTTGGCAAGCCCCAAAAGAGCCCGTTGGGCCATACGTTTCAGGTTTCGGTCACCCACCGGGGCATCCGTAGCTACTACGATCATGCACGATCCGTCCGATGAGCCAATGGCTTCTTTGTAGGGGTAGCGTTCCAGCTCTTTGGCTATCGGCACACCGTTTATTTCCAGGACACCCCCAAAATTGCTCTGAACCAACACCCCGACAGTGTACCCGCCCAGTGCCTGGGGCAATACACGTGAGGACGTACCAATGCCACCTTTGAATCCAAAACAAACCGTTCCGGTGCCGGCACCCACGTTTCCTTCTTCGACTGCCGATCCCTCCTTGGCCTCGCGTATGGCCTGTTGGACATGTGCAGGGCTCACATGCATGCCGCGGATGTCATTAAGGTATCCGTCATTGGTTTCTCCTGCCACCACGTTTACGCTGCGTACCTGTTCATTCCCTTCCTGTGCCAATATGTAGGCTGCCGTGCCTTCAATGGCGGCAGCTATGCTGAGGGTATTGGTCAGGATCACGGGGGTTTCGATTGTTCCCAGTTCCTCTACCTGGCTATAGCCGGCCAGTTTACCAAACCCATTGCCAATAAAAATAGCTGCCGGTACTTTTTGTTGGAAAATGTTGCCACCGTGAGGCAGAATGGCCGTGACACCCGTTCGCACACTGTCTCCTTTAACCAGCGTAACGTGCCCCACCCGTACCCCTTTCACATCAGTAATGGCATTGAGGCTGCCCGGCTTCAAAATACCGATTTCGATGCCCAGTTCACGTGGGCGACTGTTTTGTCCAAGGCCCGGAAAGGCAAGTAGCAGACTCAGCAGGCAGGGGAAAAAATAGCGACGATTAATCATGGTGTGTTTTTTTACGGGAAAATAAGAAAAATATAGGAACAACTGGTGTCGTGGACTATGGATAGGACGGGTATCGTGTTAAGCGGCGATGGGCTAGCGTCGTACTTCTTCAAAAGGGATTTCACCCAGCTCCGAAGCGACCAGGGAAAAGGTTGATAAACTGGATCCAAGAATTTTGTCTGTAGCGGCAAGGCCAAACATGTCAACTACGGCTGATTGCATGCCGTGTGTTGAGTTTCTGTCCCCTTTTTCCGGCGTTTGCTGGATGATCCGGTCACCGTATCGCTGTATTAATTTACCTTTCTCTTCATCCGAATCCGAAGAAAGAAAAAATCGTACCTGGGCGTTGGTTTCGATCAGGGCATCCATTTTTTCCATAAACAAAGACGTTGGGCTAAGCCGGGTCGATTCGATATGGTCGCCACGGCGTATGTGGATACCAACGGTGTGTGCGCTAAACTGCTCCGTCAGCCCGTTTATTTTGCCGGAAACTTCACCCACGGGCACAAATACACCGGGTTTTAGGGGCGTGCCTGCAAACCGTGACCAGCTGGTGATCAGGATTTTACCGACATGTTCCAACTCCTGAAATGAGTAGCCATTGGTCAACCGTTTTGCTACTTCATACCCATGGATCACCTGGTCGAAATAGACACGCTGGTATCGTTTCAGCAGCGCATTGTAAATCCGTTGCTTGAGTTGAGGGAGTTCCCTGTCTGAATAGAGCAGCGACGGCTTGCTGGTTTCCTCAAATGTCAACTGGAAAGAAGTTACGTCAATGGGCTC
>JAOUOM010000247.1 GCA_029880385.1 Cyclobacteriaceae bacterium
TGGGGTGGGGCGGTAGTAAACGTAAATGACCTTCAGGGCAGAAGTGTGTATAGCAGTCAGCTTGATCCCCTGTATCCGGTACTGGAATTTAATCCGGTTTTGACTCCCGGGATTTATTTTTTAACGATCCATTCTGTGGCAGATGCGTTTTCTTGCCGGATATTGGTCAGGTGATCACTCAAAGTAGGGGCTCAGGAGATTGGCCATGTTTTCCGGCATCCGGACAGGCTTTCGGGTTTCTTTGTGGATAAATGCCAATGTGGTTTCTCCGGTAGTCAGTAGCTGACCAGCTTCATTCATTACTTCATATTCATAGCGGATTTTTACTTTTGGAAATTCACGTATCGTAACTTTTATGGTGAGCAGGTCGTCGTAGAGGGCAGGTAGCAGGTACTTTGTTTTCAGTTCAAGCACCGGCATCATTACGCCGGCTTCTTCCAGTTTTTTGTATGAAAACCCGAGTTGTCGGAACGATTCTACCCTGGCTACTTCAAAATAGGCAGCATAATTTCCATAATACACATAGCCCATTTGGTCTGTATCGGCATAGCGAACCCTTATGTCAACTTGGTGATGGTACATTATTTAAAAATTTGTTGCAGATCGAGTGCGTTTTGAAATTTACGGGCATTCTGGTTATGTTCGGACAATGTACTGGCAAATACATGATAACCTGAAAAGTCGGCCGAGGCACAAAAATAGATGAATGAATGGTTTTTATGGTTCAATACGGCATCAAGTGCGGCTATTGATGGCATGTTGATGGGGCCGGGGGGGAGACCGTAATATTTGTAGGTGTTGTAGGGAGATTCAATTTCTTTATGTTTGTTGAGTACCCTGCGTATGGTAAAATCACCCGTTGCATAGATCAGCGTAGGATCGGCCTGGAGTTTTATGCGCCTTTTCAGCCGGTTCATGTATACACCCGCTATTAAGGGTGCTTCATCCATCTTGTTGGTTTCGCCTTCCACGATAGAAGCCAGTATGGATACTTCGGTCTGACTAAGTCCTATTTCTTTCGATTTTTTTACACGATCGTCGTTCCAGTATCGATTGTATTCCTTTTTCATCCGATCCAGTATTTCGTGTGGTTCCTCTGTCCAGTAAACCTGATAGGAATTGGGGATGAACATGGATAAAAAGGTGAGTGAGTCAAATCCATACCATGTCGCAGTGGTATCATGCAGGAGGAGCTGGGCCATTTCACTTTCCGTAAAGGCCATTGACCGTGCAATTTTGGCCGGGAGTTCTTCCAGTTTTCGTGCACTGGTGTAGGTGAGGGTGATGGGTGTCTGGCTACCGGATCGTAGCAAATTGATCACCTCCATGTTGGACATGTCTTTGCGGAGCATGTACATGCCGGGTTTGATCAGCCGGTCGTATTTTTTCAGCTTTGCCAAAAAACTAAATGAGACCAGGTCGTTTACGATGTTTTGATCGTAGAGTGAATTTTGCAGTTCCTTAAATGTGGTATTTTTCGGTATGGCAAAAAGCTGGTCATTTTTATCGACCAGTATATTTGGGGCGTATATGATTTGCCAGCCATAAAAAGCGAATGATGATAGCATGACTGTAAACACAATCATGAAGACTATCACAAGATTTTTCCGTTTCATTGGAGGCAAAAATAAGGAAAGGGCCCGGAATGAAGGAAGATTCCTTGAATGGGTTTTAAATTACGCCGTAATTGAGCCAATAGGAAACATGGAAGCGGAATTGATCCGATTGTACCCGGAAAACCCGGAACAGAAAAAAATCGAATATATTGTGGAGATCGTCCGTCGGGGAGGAGTGATCATTTACCCGACCGATACGGTCTATGGGCTGGGTTGCGATATTTTCAATGGAAAGGCCGTGGAGAGGGTTCGTCAGATAAAGGGGGAAAAAGGCAAAAACCTGAATATGTCGTTTATTTGTTATGACCTGAGCCATTTGTCGGAATATACCCGGAGTGTATCCACTCCCTTGTTTAAACTGATGAAAAAAACACTTCCGGGTCCTTTTACTTTTCTGTTGACGGCATCCAGTAAGGTGCCAAAAATTCTCAACACGTCTAAAAAAACCGTAGGGATACGAGTTCCTGACAATACCATTCCCAGGGAAATTGTCAAGACCCTGGGCAACCCAATCCTGACAACCTCAATTGTAGATGATGATGAAGTCATTGAGTATTCGACGGATCCGGAATTGATATATGAAAAATACAGAAAAGTCGTGGATGTCGTTATTGACGGGGGGTATGGCGGAAATGTGGCCAGTACCGTCATTGATTGTACCACCGATGAATTTGAAGTGATACGAGAGGGAAAAGGGGATATTTTCCAATATTTGTAATGCATAAGACACTCGTCATAGAGCCCCATTACCTGGGAAGCCTGGAATATTTTTGCCTGTTGTCCCAATTTCAATCGGTTAAGCTTGAAGTTTCTGATTTTTTCATCAAGCAGACCTATCGCAACCGTTGTTATTTGCTCAATTCGCAGGGCCGACAGCTGCTTTCGGTTCCTGTATGGTATGGACAGGGCACTACGTACAAAGATGTACGGATTGACCATTCGCAGAGCTGGCGAAAAGACCATTTCAGGGCCATTGGCACGGCTTACGGCAAAGCACCGTATTTTGATTATTTCATGGAATTATTTGCCGTGCTGTTTGAGAAAAAGTTTGAGTTTTTGCTTGATTTAAATGTGCATAGCCTGACAATTTGTCTGAAAATACTGGGTATTTCGCTTCAGATGACCGAGACGGAGGCCTATTACCCACAGGTAGAAGCAGGCGAAACGGATGCCAGAAACATGATTTTGCCGAAAAAGGAATATTCATTTCGGGATATTTACCGACCTTACACCTATATCCAGAATTTTGGCAAAGAATTTGAACCCAACCTTAGTATCCTGGATCTTATTATGTGCGAGGGAACCAATGCTTTTGGGGTACTGAAGCAGTCGGTGAAATGATAAGGTATCAGAACAAATCCTCCACAAATGTGGTTTTAAAATTTGTCCGCATGGGAATTGAACGAAATTCACGTTAATTTTACTGGACACGATCATTTTATAGCAAAAGGGCCGTTTATGGAAGCTAAATTTTCAAACAGAGTAAAAGAAGTCATCTCATTAAGCCGGGAAGAAGCCTTGCGGCTTGGGCATGACTACATTGGGACCGAGCACTTGTTGCTGGGTATGATCAGGGAAGGAGAAGGAGTGGCCGTTAGCTTATTGAAAAAGCTGGGGGTGTCTTTGGAAGAACTTCGTACGGCTATCGAGCAAGCCACCAAAGGGACGGCAACAAGCAATGTCAAAAATCTTGCGAATATCCCACTCACCAGGCAATCCGAAAAAGTTCTGAAAATCACCTATCTCGAAGCCAAGATTTTCAAAAGCCAGCTGATAGGTACAGAGCATTTGCTTCTGTCGATTTTGCGCGACGAAGACAACCTGGCAACCCAGATTCTCGACAAGTTTGACGTTGGGTATGATGTCGTAAAGGAATTATTGGAATATCAAACCGAAAACCCGATGGCAAGTTCAGATACAGATGACCCGGATGAGGATTCCGGAAGGATTTTTGGAAGTGGCGGAGGGGCTAACCCTTCAGGCCCCGGAGGAAGGGAATCTGCCAAATCCAGTGAAAAATCAAGGACTCCTGTTCTCGATAATTTCGGGCGTGACCTCACCAAGCTGGCCGAAGATGACCGCTTGGATCCGATAGTGGGACGTGAAAAGGAAATCGAACGTGTGGCCCAGATCCTTAGCCGCAGAAAGAAAAATAATCCCATTTTGATAGGCGAGCCGGGAGTAGGCAAAACTGCAATTGCCGAAGGCCTGGCCTTACGTATCGTCCAGAAAAAAGTCTCCCGAGTATTGTTTGGCAAACGGGTAGTTACACTTGACCTGGCGTCCTTGGTTGCAGGGACCAAATACAGGGGACAGTTTGAAGAACGAATGAAAGCCGTCATGAATGAAATAGAGAAGTCACCGGATGTGATTCTTTTCATTGACGAATTGCATACCATTGTTGGTGCCGGGGGTGCTTCCGGATCGCTCGATGCGTCCAATATGTTCAAGCCAGCCCTTGCCCGAGGTGAAATCCAATGCATAGGAGCTACTACGCTGGATGAGTATCGACAATATATCGAGAAAGACGGTGCCCTGGCACGACGTTTTCAGATGGTGATGGTAGATGCAACCACACCTGAAGAAACGATCCAGATCCTTGATAATATCAAAGACAAATACGAAGATCACCATCATGTGATCTATACGACCGAAGCAATCCAGGCCTGTGTGGCGTTATCCGATCGCTACATTAGTGACCGGTTTTTGCCCGATAAGGCGATCGATGTAATGGACGAGGCCGGGGCAAGGGTACATATCAATAATATCAATGTACCCGAACAGATCGTGAGCCTGGAAACCCAGATTGAGGAAGTAAAGAAAGAAAAGAACCGAGTAGTAAAAAGCCAGAAGTACGAAGAGGCCGCCCAGCTACGCGACAGGGAGAAAAAACTGATTGCCCAGTTGGAAGATGAAAAATTGCAATGGGAGCAGGAAACCCGCACCAAGCGGTATAAAGTGGATGAGGAAAATGTGGCCGAAGTGATTGCCATGATGACCGGAATCCCGGCTAAGCGAATTGGCCAAAATGAAGGCCAAAAATTGCTGAATATGAAAGGTGAACTGGGCGGTAGTGTGATAGGTCAGAATGAGGCCATCCAGAAACTGACCAAAGCCATTCAGCGTACCCGTGTAGGGCTCAA
>JAOUOM010000249.1 GCA_029880385.1 Cyclobacteriaceae bacterium
AAAATGCCTTTTCTACATTAGAGAGCGCATTCCTGAGCAAAGTTTCAAAACTTGGTTTTTGCCCATAGTTCCTGTTAAGCTTGAACAGGACATACTTACCATACAGGTTCCCAGTCAGTTTTTTTATGAATGGCTGGAGGAAAATTACGTTCACGTTCTTTATGAAGCGATTACCGTTGAGATAGGAAAAGCCGGTAGATTGGAATATTCTGTTGTAGTTGATAAAGGAAGTGAAAGTAACCAGCCCTATGTGGTGAATGTAACGGGACGTTCCAATGGGTATAACAAGTCGCGGGTGAACGGGTATGACCAGTACAAAAACCCGCAATTCATGCAGGAACTGGCTAGTGATACCAACCTGAACCCAAATTACCTGTTTGATAATTTCATCGAAGGGGATTGCAATCGCCTGGCAAGGTCGGCAGGGGAGGCAGTGGCAAAAAAACCAGGTGTCACCTCATTTAACCCGTTGATGATTTATGGGGGAGTAGGCCTCGGCAAAACACATCTTATCCAGGCCATTGGCAATGACATCAAGCGTCAATATCCGGATAAATTCGTCTTTTATGTGGCTGCCGAGCGTTTTACCAACCAGTTTATTGATGCGTTGAAAAACAACAGCATTCAGGAGTTTATCGCCTATTACAGAAATGTGGATATCCTGATGCTGGATGATGTCCAGTTTTTGAAGGAAAAGGAAAAAACCCAGGAAATATTTTTTCATATATTCAATCACCTGCATCAAAACGGAAAGCAGATTATCATGACGTCTGACTGCCCGCCCAAAGATTTGCAGGGATTGCAGGAACGATTGGTATCCCGCTTTAAATGGGGGCTCACCGCCGATATCCAGCAGCCGGATTTTGAAACCCGCATTGCCATTATCAAGCGAAAACTACAGTCCGACGGAATCGAAATACCGGATCAGGTAATCGAATACCTGGCCTATAGTGTCGATACCAATATCCGGGAGCTGGAAGGGGTCATTATTTCACTCATTGCCCATGCCTCGCTCACGAAAGAGGAAATAAACCTGGAGCTGGCCAAGAACATTCTGAAAAACATTGTGACGGAAATCGAAACGGAAGTGGGCATTGACTACATCCAAAAAACCGTATCTGAATATTTTAAGGTACAATTGGATGACCTGAAAGCCAAAACCCGAAAAAAGGAAATCGTGATTGCACGGCAGGTGGCCATGTATTTCTCAAAAGACTACACGCAGCATTCACTCAAATCCATAGGCTATCATTTTGGGGGAAGGGATCATAGTACGGTTATTCATGCCGTGCAGTCGGTCAATGATATGATCGATACCAACACAAAATTCCGGATAGCCATTGACGAGCTTCGAAAAAAATTAAAAATGAGGACCATGTAAGTCCTCATTTTTTTTACCTGAGATAAAATGGGTAATAAACTTTTCTTCCCTGCGCATCCACACCGTAGATTTCAATTCTTCCTTTTACTTTACTGAGTATATCCGTCAGTTCTTCGGGTGAATCGATGGTTCGCTGGTTGATGGAGGTAATGATGAACCCCTTCGGGATATCGAGTTGTGAAAAGAAACCTCCTGCTACAATATGAATCACTTTCACCCCATTTTTCAGACCCAATAAATCTTTTTCCACTTTGGCTACCGCTTCAAATTCAGCACCCAGATAGTCTGATTTGTAGGTTTGCCGCCTGATGATCCCGGTTTCACCTTCCCGGTTGAGCAAGGTCAGGTTTTTATTTAGTTCCTTGTTGTCGCGGATGATCGTAAGCTGCAGCTCGTCGCCCGGGTAGAGGTTGTTGATATATTCCTCCAGCTTTGACTTATTTTCGACAAGGGTACCATTTACCGCACGAACCACATCCCCTTTTTTTATGCCTGCTTTGCCCGCAGCACCCTCGGGCTGAACAAAATTCACCAGGACGCCATTGAGGTCATGAATGGATAATTTTTCAGCTATTTCGCTTTCGATATCGACAAATTCGGCTCCCGAAAAGGCTTTTTGTACCTGCCCGTATTTTACAATGTCCGTAAAGACCTTTTTTACGATATCTACCGGAATGGCAAAGCCATAGCCTGCATACGAGCCGGTTTTGGAAAGAATGGCCGTATTGATCCCAATCAGATCCCCGTGTTGGTTGACCAGTGCGCCTCCGCTATTACCGGGATTGATAGCGGCATCCGTCTGGATAAAGGATTCGATGGGAAATTTGTCGCGAAGTATGTTGATGTTTCTTCCTTTGGCGCTGACGATCCCTGCCGTGACAGTGGAGGTCAGGTTAAACGGGTTGCCGACGGCCAGAACCCATTCCCCTACTTTCACATCGGCGGATGACCCCAGTCGGATCTTTGGCAGGTTTTCGCTTTCTATTTTGAGAACGGCCAGGTCAGTGGAGGGGTCGGATCCGATCATTGTGGCGGTGTAGGTCATTTTACCATGCGTCACTTTGATTTTATCGGCATCTTCTACCACGTGGTTGTTGGTGACGATATAGCCATCCTGCGAAAACACAACGCCGGATCCGCTTCCTGTCCGTTGCGAAGTGCGGGGCTCAAAAAACCAGTCAAACATGGTGCCGGTTCGGAATTCGTATTCAGAAAGTGTCGTAATAAACACTACGCTGGATGTGCTCATTTCGGAGGCAAGTACAAAATCCGGCCGATCTGATAATTCCCGTGATGATTCGTGTCGGGCGAGTTCGGCCGAAGCATGCTGCGCAAAGGTATCCGGGATGTTGTCTTCAATACGAACATTCCGGGGCATGTCTCCGACGTGCGGCTGGAGGGAATTGCCCAGGAATTTTAAGCCAACAAACATTCCCGCAAGCCCTGACAAAAATCCAATGAGGGTGATGTAAAGAAATTTCTTCATAGCACTTTCTAAATGTTTACAGTTGTTCTTACTTAACAATACTACTTTTGTTTCATTCCTCTATAGAGGACAAAGTTATTTAACCAATTTTCACAATTCAATCACTATGGGGATTCGTGCAGTAGTCAGCAAACCCCTTGCCAGATGGGTGGCAAGCGAACAAAAAAAGTGGTCGGTTGACCCGGGCAGGTATCAGCAAAAGATATTTGGTCAACTGATCCAAAAAGCTAAAAACACGAAATTTGGCACCGATCATGGTTTTGACGGGATTACGAATCATGCAGAATATGCCAGGCAAGTGCCCATTCGTGACTATGAGGCCCTGTCTCCATATGTAAAAATGATACTGGAAGGAGGAACCAACATCCTTTGGCCGGGCAAGCCTGCCTATTTTGCCAAAACATCAGGCACTACCAGTGGAACCAAGTACATTCCCATTACCCAGGATTCGATACCCAACCATATCAATAGTGCCCGGGATGCCCTTTTGTCGTATGTCAAGGAGTCAGGAAATGGGCAGTTTCTGGATGGGAAATTGATTTTCCTGTCAGGCAGCCCGACCCTAGACCATAAATCCGGGGTACCTACCGGCCGTTTGTCCGGTATAGTCAATCATCATGTGCCTTCGTACCTCCGTACCAATCAGATGCCTGCCTATGCGACCAATTGCATCGAGGATTGGGAGGAAAAAGTAGACCGGATTGTCGAAGAAACGGTGCGTCAGGACATGACGTTGATTTCCGGCATACCGCCATGGGTACAGATGTATTTTGACCGGTTGGTAAAAAAGGAGGGAAAACCAATCAAGGATATATTTCCCAATTTTTCGTTATTCGTCTATGGGGGTGTCAATTTCGAGCCATATCGGGCCAAGTTGTTTGACACCATTGGAAAAAAAATTGATTCCATCGAAACATACCCCGCTTCGGAGGGATTTATTGCCTATCAGGATTCACAACACGAAGAAGGACTGCTCTTGTTGTCAAACAGCGGGATATTTTTTGAGTTTGTGCCAGCAGATGAGTATTTCACTGAAAATCCGACGCGCTTGACCATAGATGAAGTGGAGACAGGGGTAAACTATGCCGTCATCATCAATTCCAATGCGGGCTTATGGGGCTATTCCATAGGGGATACGGTCAAGTTTGTCAGTAAATACCCGCACCGTCTGCTAGTGACTGGCCGCATCAAACATTTCATCTCGGCTTTTGGCGAGCATGTGATAGGCGAAGAGGTGGAAAAAGCCATGAAAAACACATGTGAAAAATTTCCCGAAACCGAACTGGTCGAATTTACCGTAGCCCCCAATGTAACACCTGGCGACGGAGCTTTGCCACGACATGAGTGGTACATTGAGTTTGCCAAAACACCCCATGACCTGTCGGCATTTGGAAAAGAGTTAAATTCGCAGCTTCAATTGTTGAATGTCTATTATAATGATTTGATTACAGGCTCTATATTGTCTGACCTGCATATTGTCTCATTGAACAAACATGCATTTATCGATTATATGAAATCCATTGGAAAGTTGGGAGGCCAAAACAAAGTGCCCCGCCTCAGCAATGACCGAAAGATCGCCGATGTGTTAATGAAGTACAGGATTTGAAAGAGAAAAGCGTAAAACAAATAGCCATTTTGGGTTCCACAGGTTCCATTGGCACCCAGGCACTGGACGTAATCGGCAGGCATCCTGACAAATTTCAGGTAGAAGTTCTAACGGCACACCGGAATGCCGACCTCCTGATCCGTCAGGCTTTGGCATTTCAACCCAATGTGGTGGTAATAGCCGATGAAAGCCAATACGAAAAAGTGCAGGAGGCATTGGCCGCCAGTGATATCAAAGTATATACGGGTGAAAAGGCTCTTTCGGCAGTG
>JAOUOM010000248.1 GCA_029880385.1 Cyclobacteriaceae bacterium
TTACAAAATAGTTTTTTAGGGAAAAAAGAAGGTCAACGAACAATTTGACAAACAGCAAAAACGTAAAGGTCCAGCCTATTTCCTGCGCAATAAGCGAAAATACCAGAAAAGGGGCCGAAATACGGGCCCGAAACCGGCTTGCCCAAGTATTCAGGTGCGGGACGTCCGAAAGTTTGCCTGCCATATCGGATGACGGCCAAAATATCATTTTCAGGATTTTAACATAAAAAATCACCTTTTTGTGAAACGCCGGAAAGAGATTAAAATAGATCACGACTTTTTCCACATCCTGAAAATAGTCATTGTAAGAATCCTGTATATCACCTGTCTGACGGTACACCGCCTCCCGCTTTTTCAATCGCCTAGCGATAAAGGAATTACCGACTGAACGCAAATCCGTAACGAGCGGATCCAATGTACCCGAACACCAGTTGCTGACGGATAATGTGAACTGCGATTTGTCGACGGCATTTACCTCCGAAACCCGCTTGTCCCATTGCGCCCGATCGACCGGTTCGGCTAGCAACAGGTTGTATACGTCCATGCAGTCGCGTATGCCACATTTATAAAGCCCCATGTGCAAGGTCAGGTGTAGCAGGTTGTTCAGGGTTGATAATTGCCGTACCGGAAGCCCATAAAAGTCAAAATCCTGCGACGTGTCCCACAGCTCCCCTGCCTGGATCCGATAGGGCGTGGTAGGCGACTTAAGCCCCCACTGGGTTCCTACGATGCAGGAATAATCGGGACTGATGTAGGACATGCCCACATGGCTAAACCGTGCCGGCTTTTGTTTTTCACCACTCCAGCCAAACCCAAGGGGAATATAGCCCAATGAAACGTATACATCCTGCGCACGAATCCAATCCGCAGCATGGATAAGGATATCAAAATCGTTCATCCGCTTATAGCCGGTATCATGGTATACCGTATGAGCCAGCAAATTCCCTTTCAATACGATCACGTCAATTCCCTGCTCAATAAAGGCTGCCAAAAAGCGCCTGGCCTCCCTGTTTCTTCGTTCATTTTCATTTTTCACCTTTTCATGCACCTCATAAAAAAGCTTTCGGATTTCCGGTTCAAACAAACCATCCAACGCCCTGCGACTGAGCTGGGTGTGTATCCACGGGGCCATTTTCCAGTGCAAACAATAGTCAAAAAAAGACCGCTGTGCCAGCCTGTCGCCTTGCCACTGGCCCAATGCGGCAGCCACGTGTACCGTTTCATTTTCGGCCTCCTGTATTTTGGATAAAGAGGTTACGATGCGAAAAGTATTCATTCGGATTGCTGTAGTTTAATCATTCCGGTACTTCCGTCCATTTCCACAAAGTCACCATCCTTAATTTTTGAGGCCAGGCCTCTTGCACCCACAATGGATGGCAATCCAATTTCGCGACACAAAATGGCCGTATGGCTCAGTAAATTTCCCCGTACGGAAATGATACCCAAGGCCTGTGAAAACAGGTTGATTTTTCCCGGTTCAAAATAATTTGCTGCCAGTATTTTTCCTGCACATGCTGCCACATCCGGGACTTCCGTACTGTCAATCCATTTTATCTGCCCCTTCACATACCCGCTACAGCAACCCGTTCCGCGCACCATCGCACCTTCTTCGACCCATTCCCCTGGTTGCTGTGGCTGCCAGGTGCTGCCGTATTGAATGTACCGGGTGAATTTTTCTGACGCTTCATACGATTTGTATGTTTCCTTTCGTGCCTCTACCAGTTCGGCCAATTCGTCCGCATGCCCAACGCTTGTCAGCTCTTGGAGGGTCAGGTATAGGCTGTCACCAGGCTGGCGAATCCGTTTTTTTTCAACCAGGGTATGATCCATTGCCCGAAACACCTGACGAACCAGGGCAAAGGCCCGTGTACGCATAAACCTGAAATTTTCCCTGTCGCGGACCCGGTCAATGGCCTGCCGGATCAGCCAAGCCCATATCCGGCGACGGACTGGCTGGTGTGGGTATTCGCTAAGAAGAATCCTGTGATAATCAAACGCAAGAGGAGGTGGAGGTGCCGTGGTAGTATGTTTAACCGTGTCCTGAAGGTAGGCGTAAAACAAAAGCGGGTCTTCGCGAAAGCTGATGGTCTCCATTTTCAGCTCGCCCTGATCGCTCCGGTCACCATATTCACGCACATAGGTTTCAATGGCTGCAACCAGCCCCGGATCCAACTGTCCCAACCGGGCTGCTATTTGATGTGGGGCTTCGTCTTGAAAAAGTGCCCGAAGCCTTTCGTCTCCGTGAATGCGCCTCACCAGTGATTGAAACGAACGAAGGATGGCAACCGAAATCACGTCCCCCCGTGAATAGAGCATGTCGTTGATGAAATTAGGATGCCGCATGTGGAGCCGTGAATGCGCCAACCGGTTTTTGACCAACGCAAAAATCCCCATGGTAAAAAAACCATTCAACATCGGTGCCGCCCAATTGCTGACGAGTGCCTCCTCTATGTCGTGATAGGCACGCACCAGTTCCTCCTGGCTTTTCCCTTCCATTTTCACCCCTTTCAATTGCTCAAAAACCCTTTCAAAATGATCCAGATACTGTTTTTTCAATTTTTTAAATCCGACAAATGAACGGATCAGCCGCACAAATACGGCTAGTTGGGTCAGGGGGCCCATGCGGTATTTTTCCGGATAAAACGGTGCTTCCTCCATCCCCCACTGCACGGTCAGCAACTGGCTCGTCCGCTTCCCAAACGGAAGCTGGTAAATCAGTTTTTGCCAGGCCGTTACATTATAATATAAAGCGCCGTTGATTTCGCCCGACATGCGGCGTAGCAAGGTTTCGTTTCGTTCCAGTAATGGGCGTGGCATCCCCAGAAATGCCGCCATCCCTTTGTATACGCGGTACATGGAGTGGGACACCATGGTCACGCTCAATGGCAACGTGATGCCCGGATAATTGCTTTCACAGGAGGTGTTATCCCACACAAACGCCTCCTCCTGCCCCGTGGTAATGGGCCGTACCTGTAGCCAATAGATACGCCGTCCGACCAGGCAAAATTCGCAATCGACCGGGTGATTGCTAAGGCGCCGTAGCCGAACGGCCGATTTCACCAGTTTCTTCCACACCGGACGCAGCTCTTGCCGAATCTCTGACCCGGATTTTGTTGGCCCTGACCAAGGATCGCCGGCAAACACTCCGTCCTCATTGCGAAATGTCAGCTTACCCTTGTACCAGGTTACCCAAAAAGCCTCTGCCTTTCCCGAAACGAGGTTTTCACCCTTGCCAGGCACTACCTGAACGTGCAGGGTAGCGTCGCGTACATTTTGGGGATTGTGTGAAAATAAAAGGCCCGAATAGTCGGCCTGCACCATCTCCTGCAGGATGATCCCGTATACCTGCTGTGCCTGTGCGCCGTATGCTTCCTGCCCAAAATTCGCATATGACCGCAGCACCCGCCGGATTGCCTCTGCCAGTTCCCCGACCGGCACATCCGTCACCGTGGCAAACAAGCCTGCATACGAACGATCAGCACCGTCTTCATCACCAGCACTTGAGCGCACGGCCCACAGCGACCCGGGTGCGATCCGACAGGTTTGCATCCATGCGTGAATCAAAGCCGGAAGCTCTTGCTCGCCATTCCGGATCGCTGTAAGGACATCACCACGTATCACATAGAAGGGAGGGACATCAAATTGATGCTGCTGCAAAAAAAGAAGGCCCTTTGCCTTGCCTCCAATGCCACTGGTACCGGGTTGTATGAATTTGCCTGGGGTTATTGCCAGCATGGTACATCTGAAAAGAACTAAAGGTAGGTAAATTTATCCGAACGTAATGTCCTTCCCTTTCCATGGGTATTGTCTGCATATCTGCCTAACTTTGTTTATGCAGCTTATTATCACCGGTGCCACCGGATCGCTGGGTGGTTTCCTTACCCGTTACTTTTCAGGCCTGGGCCATGACGTCATCGCCTGTGGCCGCGACCATACCCCTCCGCCCAACCTGCTCCGGTTTGCCCGCTACCTCCGTGCCGATATTTCAAGGCCTTTTCAACTGCCCCCGGCAGATGCCGTCATCCATACCGCTGCTTTTTCCGACGACAAAGCCACGCGAAAACAACTCTACCAGCCCAACGTAATGGGCACAAAATACACGGCCGAAGCATCCGCCCATTGCCCGACCTTTATCCATGTCTCATCTTCGTCGGTCTACCTGCCGTCGCCCGAGCTGATCACCGAGGATATGGCTGGCAAACAGGATAACCGCATGCTGTCGCCTTACGGCCATTCAAAGTTACTCGCCGAAGAAATGCTCCATGCGACATCACGCCACGCACGATGCTTTGTCCTGCGCCCACGGGCATTTTACGGTGCCGGCGACCGGGTCATTCTGCCACGCCTCCTCAAGCTGGTCAAAAAAGGAAAATTCAGCCGGCCGGGCTCCATGCAGGTAGCCGTGTCCATGACCCACTTCGAAAACATGGGGCATGCCATCGCACAATGCCTGCACGCTGATCAAAAAGGCACACATACCTATAATGTAGCCGACGACCAGCCGTACCAGCTCGTAGACGTGGTCCGTGCCATCATCCGCGAACTCTATGGCCATCCCCTGCCCGAAAAAGAAGTGCCCATTGCGCTGCTCAAGCTGATTGCCCAGTTCAAAATCGGCGGCATCACACCCCTGCTTGTCCGTACCTTTACCCAGGACATGGTTCTTGACCTCAGCAAAATCCGACGGGAACTCGGCTACCGGCCAGCGGCCAGCTTCGACAGCAAACTCGACGAATTAGGCC
>JAOUOM010000250.1 GCA_029880385.1 Cyclobacteriaceae bacterium
ACACGCATTGAAAAGCTGGAAGACGGCTCAAAAGTGATCCTCTATAAAAACAGCTTCATCAGGAAAAAAAATGAAGATGGCGTTAGGGCCTATGAAGTAGGCGGCAGGATGTATTTTGATGTCAAGCGCAATGAAAAACGGCCCTTTCGCGTCTATACCGAACAGGCCAGAGTCGAAGTGCTGGGCACAACATTTACCCTGACGACAGAAAATGACCATTCCACGGAAGTAATTGTGGAATCCGGGAATGTCCTATTTTCCCAAAACCCTGAAAATTACACAGGCCGGGTATCAGAAATTGAATTAAATGCCGGTGAGAAAGGATTGATCAGCCCGTTGGCTAAGGGCCTGATCAAACAAAATAACCACAATGACAATTACCTGGCCTGGGTAAATCAGGTGCTGGTTTTTAAGCGCAGCAAACTGGAGGAAGTATCATCACTTATGATGGAGGTATATGGACGTGAAATGATTTTTGAAGGTATCCAGACAAATGGTTGTCGGCTGAGTGCCCGCTATGACCGTAAATCACCGGAGCAGATTGCCAAATACATTGCGCAGACGTTTAATTTCACGTATTTGATCCTGGAAAACGGGCAGATCGTATTTAAAGGGGAAGGCTGCTGAAATAATCGTTTCCTGACAGGGACAAACGGCCATCTCCGGATGGCTTTTTTGTTTGCAAGGGTCTAGCTACAGGTGGGGCGTTGCTGTACCACATGGCCGCGAGCCGCACGGTGTTTTTTTATACCGATATCCTTTCTACCTTTAGGGAATTTGAACCCTAACTTATCACCATGCGACACTTGTTTTACTTCATCACCACTGTGGTTATCCTGCTGTTTGGTATCCTGTCATTTTACGATCCGGCATATTTGTGGTCATTTTTGCTGATAGGCCCGTTAGCCATTTTGGGCACGATCAACCGATTTCAAAAAAGCCATACCATATTGCGGAATTTTCCTTTACTTGGCTATTTCAGGTATTTCTTTGAATTGATTGCCCCGGAAATCCAGCAATATTTTATAGAAAGGCATACCGATGGAAAGCCATTTAGCCGCAACCACAGGTCACTGGTGTATCGCAGGTCAAAAAACGTAAATGATACCCATCCTTTTGGTACCCAGTTGGACATTAACAATGACCATTATGAAGCACTCCGCCACTCGATTTATGCTACACAGCCTGCAGAAGAGTTTCCCCGCGTGACCATTGGCAGTAGCCTTTGCAAGCAGCCATACAGTGCATCGGTACTGAATATCTCGGCCATGAGCTTTGGCGCATTAAGTAAAAATGCCGTTATGGCCCTGAACCGGGGTGCCAAAAAGGGAGGGTTTTACCACAATACGGGAGAAGGGGGTATGTCACCCTATCACCAGGAAGGTGGGGGTGACCTGGTGTGGCAGATTGGTACGGGCTATTTTGGCTGTCGTACCCACGACGGGGCCTTTGATCCGGAAGGCTTTAAAAATAAGGCCGCCGATCCACAGGTGAAAATGATCGAAATCAAGTTGTCGCAGGGAGCCAAACCTGGGCATGGAGGTGTATTACCGGCTTCCAAAAACACACCTGAAATTGCCAAAATCAGGGGTGTTGTGCCACATACCATGGTATTGTCACCTCCCAGCCACAGCCGGTTTTCAAATGCCGCCGGTTTGATCCAGTTTATCCACGAGCTGCGCGAACTATCAGGAGGAAAACCCATCGGTTTCAAACTGTGTATCGGCCGGACAGAAGAATTTATCGAACTCTGCGTGGCCATGAAAAAATCCGGTATCTGGCCTGATTTTATCACCATAGACGGGGCTGAAGGGGGGACGGGAGCAGCTCCCCTTGAATTCTCAGACTCGGTTGGTATTCCCCTCGAGCCTGCCCTGATATTTGTACATCGTACGCTTATCAAATATGAGCTGAGGCAGGAGATCAAAGTGATCGCCAGCGGCAAAGTGCTCACGGCATTTTCCATTTTGCGAATGAAAGCACTGGGGGCTGATATCTGTAATTCGGCACGGGCATTTATGTTCAGCCTGGGCTGTATACAGGCATTGCGCTGCAATACCAACGAATGCCCGACCGGAGTTGCCACCCAGGACAAGGTACTGGTAAAAGGCCTCGAAGTTTCGGATAAGTCCGAACGGGTCTTTCAGTTTCATAAAAATACCCTTCATGCAGTCCTTGAGCTGCTGGGTGCCTGCGGACTGAACCATACCGATGAAATCAGTATCCACATGTTTGTAAAAGGCGACGAAATGGTAGCCCTTACCAACAAGTATTTTCCTGATTCAGTCTTGAACCGGGTCGATTAATGCTGCCAGGTTAGTCAGGTTTTAAGACCAAAATGATTTTGTTCCAGTCGGCGGCGGCATTGACTACTTTCCGGAATGCTTCAAAATCATCGAGCGGGTAATAAATCCGTTCGTAAAACTCCCGGATATCGATGGTCAGCAGGTTTCCTTCACGTGTATAGTTGGCATTATAGGTAAAGATCAAATCATCGCCTTCGTATACACTTTCATTCAGGATAAGGTCATCCGGATTCTGGACGGAGTATCCTTCAGGGATTTCTATTTTGATCTTTCGGATGTAGCCACGGTTGTTTGAGTTTTCTACCGGCGTTTTTCGTTCCTCTTCCTGATAGAGTTCCGATTGTGGCCCGATCAGCTCTCCCACCTTGAGCAAAATGGTGTTGCCCGCCTGTTCCAGGTAACCGGTTGAAGTAAATTCACCATATACCTTCAGTGGCTGGTTCCACGTATCGGGGGTCGCATTCATTTCCCTGATTTCAATTGTATGGATGTCGGCATCCGGAGCCAGGTATTTGATGATATCGTCCAGGATGTCTTTTTTCTGATCTTCATCGTACATGGTAAGGGCTGCCTTGTAGTAAAAACCATTATACCCCAAAAAACTTCGGGTCACCTGTACATTGGTGGCACTTAGGTCTTCCGAAAACCGTAGTACAATGTCCAGGTCGTCGGAACTGTTCGTATAGCTGGTTTCCTGTATGTAGTCAATTCGCGAAATGGGATGTGTAAACCCCTGGATTTTTTCGGGACGGATAAAAAGGCCATAGCCCGCAGATAGTTCGGAAGGGGGAGGGCCCAGCCGCAATTCCATGTGATCGGGCGCGAGATAGGCATTTTGACGGGGAAAATACAAAAGGTATTTATCGAGGTACTTCCAGGTATCAAACCCACCATCAAATTTTATATCCCCCCGGTCGGTTGCAAGTACCAATTCCATATCGGGGATACCCAGTTCGGTAACCAGGGCCACATACAACTTGGAAAGTCCACGGGCACTCCCGTAATGGTTAGCCAGGACAAAATCGATTTGATCTGCCATACCAGAGGCATTTTCGTCGATAAAGAAGCGAGTCTTGACCAGGTGCTCCAGCTGCGCCAATGCGGCAAAACCCGTAAGGGAAGGCTGCAGATTTTTTGACAGGAATTTTTTCAGGGCCTTGCTTTCATTTTTGGTCAGGGAATATTGTTGGTCATATATGCGGATGCCCGCTTCGCCCCAGGTAAACAGTCTGCCTTTACCCTTTGCGGAATTGTAGGCCAGTTTGTACTCAATGCGATTGCGGTTGGCATCATAGGCCGAAAATGCTTCGCCATATAAGGGAGCCACATTTTTTAGCGAAAATTGATAGGAATTGATCGTGTCGACTGTATCAGTCTGGGCGACCTTGCCTTCATTGTTGTAAATGCGGAAATCAAACTCCAGGTTTTCGGGCGAGGAGAGTGCAAACGAATAATTATCGACCGGATGTCCAAACTGGAAAAACTCCCGGCCAAAATACCCCGCAGGTACTTTTTGCACATAGTAATACTCGATTTCACCACCTACCACGGCACCTTCGATGGCAAATATCCGATACCCTGATCCGGTTTCCTCGTCTTCTATTTCCTGGATATTGTTTTCATCAAATTCTTTGATGGTACCATCCGGTGTAAAAATGCGTGACCGAATGGCGATGATTTCCGAACCGGCCCCTCCGGAAATGTATATCCGGTTATTGCTTGCCACTGCATCGTCATTTTGTGTCCGGATAATCTGGTGTGTAGTCTGGTAACACATCAGTTCACCCGAAGGATCGTAGCGATAATCAAATTGCTTGTGAAGTTTGATATAATAAAGCGGGATATTCTCTTTGCCGCTGGCATCCGAAAGGGTTCGGTCATCTTCCCAGTGATACGGTACAAAATCCTGTCCTGTGCTTTCGGACAAAAAAATCAGTGTGGCCAAAAAAGTAAATACAAGGTGTTTCATGGTAATCCGGATAGGAGGGTTATTGATTTTTTTCAAATATTACGGCCTGACGACAGGCGGTTGAATAGGTTTTGATCCCATTGTCCCAGGATTTAAACTCATGGGGCATCATCATCAGGTAATCGACATAAAAAGTCTTGGTAGCCGTCAACTGGTTGCCCGTTAACTGATAGGTGATGGTGAAACCAAATACATCCGAATCATAGGATTCGTTTTTAGGCAGGTATTTTACGTGATAACCATCCGGGATATTCATTTTCGTAACGCTCCGGTTGATGTATTTATAGTCGTTTTCAATGGGGTTCTGGCGATCTTTTTTAAAATCATCGATCAGGCTTTTGTCCAGGATCAGGTTCAGGTAGATTTCATTTCCGATTTCTTTGTAGTAGTCGCCGATTTCAAATTCGTAGCGAACGTCGATCGGCTGGTCCAGGTCGGCAACGTGCGACAGGG
>JAOUOM010000251.1 GCA_029880385.1 Cyclobacteriaceae bacterium
GCTGCTGTTTTGATAAACCAGTCGGCTTGCATTACCGGTTGTGGGGTTTTCCTGAGCAGTAATGACAATGTCATTAAGGCCATCCCCGTTAAAGTCACACATGCACAGATCATAGGCCAGTTTTTGATTGGTGTTGGTGGATACTTCACTATCAAAAAAAGCGGGAAGTTCAGCTTTGAGGAGATTATCAAAGCTATCCCCTCCATAGTTGGGGAAAAATAATTGGGAAGAACTAGCAGAATAGCCGGTTACTACATTTATCACCATGATTTCATCGTGACTGGCTCCCTGAGGAACTGATACTTCGATCAGATTTGTAGTAGAGCTGAGTATGGGAGCCGATACACCACCAAAAAGGACACGTAAATCTGTTGAAGTAGCCGAAAATCCTGATCCGGCAATGGTGACAGTCTCACCAACCTTTGCCGTAATGGGGGAAATGGAATTAATATAAGGGGTTGTTTGCCCCATCAACCCCACAACTAAACATGACCATACAAGTGTTAATATCCCTTTCATTTCTTATTCCGTTACTTTTAAAACTTTCAAATTTGACATACCTGTTCTGTTTTTGATGATATTTTTCTGCGAAATGGCCTTTTCCAGGCTATCTGATCGGTATATGATGACATGGTAAGCACCATTTTGCGAAACATAACCGACAAGGGCTTCGTGGTAGCCTCGCTGAAAGAGTCTGTCACTTAATTCTTCTGCTTCATCAAAATCCTTGAAAGCACCGATCACCAAGTAATTTCCTACCGGCAATTCAAGCATGTGATTGCCTCTCTGTACTTCTGTATGCGTACTACTGACTTTTGGCCCTTCGATTTTAGGTTCTTCCACCTTCGGTTCCTCAACGACGGGCTCCTCGATTTTAGGTTCTTCCACCTTTGGTTCCTCAACGACAGGCTCCCCGATTTTAGGTTCTTCCACCTTTGGTTCCTCAACGACGCGCTCCTCGACTTTAGGTTCTTCCACCTTTGGTTCCTCAACGACGCGCTCCTCGATTTTAGGTTCTTCCACCTTTGGTTCCTCAACGACGGGCTTCTCGACTTTAGGTTCTTCCACCTTTGGTTCCTCAACGACGCGCTTCTCGACTTTAGGTTCTTCCACCTTTGGTTCCTCAACGACGGGCTCCTCGACTTTAGGTTCTTCTGTTTTCAGGGTATCTGGTGTGGTTTTGGTGCCTACGATACTTAAATCGTCATCTTGTTTTACCTGTGTTTGTCGCGAAGCCTGAAGGGCTTTCAGTTGCTGTTCCCGTTCAAGGGCAGCTTTTCTCTCCCTTTCTTCCGGGGTAAGACGATGGCTTTTAATAAAAGAGGAAACGTGTTCCGCATGTTCTTTTCGGGTACCTACGTGAATACCAATGTGAACTTCGTGGGTAGGTCCCAGCAAGCCGGAAATAGCCGTATTCCCCATATCAAAGGCATATCCGATACCGATCCGTTCCTTTATTTTCGTCCCAAATGTGGCAATGAAGTTATTTGATTGTCTATAGGTGGTCCCCAGCCAGATCAAATGGTAGATATGCAAAATCACAGTAGCTTCAAATTGATCCGGGGCATAATGATTGTACCGGTATAATACATGGGGTTCGATTGCGATATCGTCGTTGATGTGCCCGCGGTAATTTGCTTTTACCAGCAGGTTATCGAGGGGTTTGACCCGGATGGTTGAAAAAGCATTTTCCGAAAAAACATCATGACTGACAAGGTTGGGGATTGAAAACCCTAAATTGAAATGATCAAAGTGATAGGTAGCCCCGAAATCGGCGACAAGAAAGGAAGACTGATTGACTATTCCCTGAAACGCAACATCGGTCGGGTCATCAAGTTCGCCAAAATTCAATTGCTGGGTACCACCACCCACCGACATACCAAACCTCAGGTAATGTTTGCGGTCAATGGTCACGAGGTAACTTGCCGATACTTTTCCGATCGATTTATTGATGATACTGTGCGACAAATTGTAGGCCGTGGCACCTACTCCCACGCCTGCTTTTAAGGGGGTATGAAAGGTTACATGTGAGAGTTGTGGCGCACCTTCTATATTGGCCCACTGGTTATGATACATCAAAAACAATACGGAATGCCCTTCCACTCCGGCATATGCCGGATTATACAGGTAAGGGTTCATATAAAACTGGTTGTAAATTTCGTTTTGCTGTGAAAAGGACGTAAGAGAAATACAAAACAGTATTCCGAAAAAAACAATCCGATGCATTATTGGGTACTTGTATAACATGCTGTAAGGCGTGACTTTCCTGTAAAATTGCTAATTTAAGGATACTCACCTATATCTTAGTACATAAATAAAGATTCTAAAGGGCAAATATTGTATTATTTCATCATAAATATATATATTTCTAATAGTCTGTTTGATTTATTTTTGTTAAAAATCGTATTATTGTAGTTATCTATGAAAGCACATTCCCTACGTTACATCTATTTGACGGTCTTTATTGTCAGTTCCTACTTTGTCAATGCACAATATTGGTTTGGTCCCAAAGGTGGTGTGCAAATGATAGGGAATGGGTTTCAGTCTTCCACGTATTCGCCTGATTCATTTAAAATTTCCCTGAATTACAATGTGCATGTGGGGGGTATGTTTACCTATGCGGCCGACAAGCGATATGCCGTGCATGCGGAACTGCTCTATGAGCGGGTAGGCAGAAAAGTGACGGAAGTGGAAGGTGTGACGGATTACACCAAAAGTAAGTCGGTCAATCATTTTTTATCCATGCCCTTATTGCTCAGGCTCAATTTAGGTGTCCAGGGGTCTCCGGTATCTTTTTATGTGAACGGCGGGCCAAAGCTGGGTTTGTGGATGTGGGGAAGAGGGGTGATCGATTTGGCAGAATTCACGGAACAGTCGGTGGCCCCTATCAGATATCGGGTTGTTTTTAATGAAAACAAAGGGAACGGGGATGACCGAAGGGTATTACTGGAGTCTAACCGGATACAGTATGGGTTTACCTTTGGTGCAGGTTCGAATATGAGGTTGCGGGATCAGATGAGAATGGTCATTGATGCCCGATATAGTTATGGGCATTCCAATATGGGGTTTAATGGATCACCCGACTTTACCTGGAATGCCTATTTTGAAAATTTTGAATACCGGAACCATCTATTTGCAGTTTCGATTGGCTTGCAGCTGGAGTATAATTCCCAATTTGCAAGAAAAGGTGGAAGCACAATGGGTGGTCGTCGCCGTTAACTACAAATAATTCCCGTTATTTTCACTTTATGATATTTTGAAAGAGTGAGTGTTCTGTATATATAAATATAACGGATAGAGTTATATTTAAAATAAATACATCTTGTACTAAGAGGAGATACGAAGTAGTTATTTTTTTTCTATTCAAGCTTTCTTTATATCAAAAAAGTCCAATTAAATACTTTAATAATAGCAACATAGACGAGCTCTTGTCTAAAAAGTAAGGCTGTACATCCTGAAATTCTCCATTTTCGTCTGATTTTTTAAAATTCCATTGACGACTCTCGAATTTTTGCATATTTTTAAGTTTATAAACACTTTACTTCATGTTAAAAGCTTTCATTAAATTTTTAGGAGGTGAAGAGGGTGAGGAAACCAAGATGTGGCTTTTGCTGGGCTTGGGTTTTTTTATGGGCGTGTTTTTGGCCACCTACCAGATTGGTTCAGAGTCGTTGTTTCTGCAAAAACTAGGAGAAGATTATTTGGATAAGGCTTTTTTTGTTACTGGTTTTTTGGGAATTGCCACTACAGCCCTTTATGTGTATTTGCAAGCGCGGATTAATTTCAGTTCACTGGTCATTTCCAATGCGTTTCTTATTTTCTTATTTGTGTCGGGAATACGGGCTGTTTTTTATTACATCGACTATGAGAGTTACACGGGCTTTCAATACTTGCCTTTTATCCTGTTTGTGATGATGGGGCCGGTCACGGCTCTGACCTTATTGAATTTCTGGGGAACATTCGGGCGGCTATTTGACACAAAGCAGGCAAAGCGGATAATTGGGGGTATTGACACGGGGCAGTTGACAGCTACGATGATTGCGTTTTTCTCCATCCCCCTTATTACCAAGTTACCCTTTATTGATGCTACTTATGACCTGCTGTTTGTTTCCGGAATAGCAGCATTTGGGATATTTATTTTTGTCACCTATATCGTATTTTATTGGAACCTGGACAAGGCCACCAAACGAAAACCGGGAGAATCCATTGAGACTGTTAAGTATGGTACTATAGCAAAAGATCCCTATACGCGGTTGCTATCCTTGTTTTTGATATTCTCCGTAGGTGTGGCTGTTTTCGTTGACTTCACATTTTACAGTACCACAGAGGTGATGTTTACCGATCCGGAAACGCATCAGATAGAAGAAGAGAAGCTGAATACATTCTTGTCATTTTTTAGTGGTACCATTATTATCATGAGTTTTATAATTCAAAGTTTCATTAATGATATCATTATTGGAAAGTTTGGGTTAAAAATTGCCTTAATGACGATGCCTGTGATATTAATTTTATTTACCATCGGTGGGATTGTGACCGGGCACATTTTTGGATTTGAAGAGCGAACGGACGACTTCCTGTTATTCTTTATGTTTACGGTATCAGCCAAAGCTTTTACTGCTTCCTTGCGGGATGCTTTGGAGTCACCTGCTTTTAAGCTGTTTTTCCTGCCTTTTAACATCAAGATACGTTTTGATGTGCAGACCCGGAT
>JAOUOM010000252.1 GCA_029880385.1 Cyclobacteriaceae bacterium
TGTAGGCAAACCCGGCGTAGTGGATATCAAGGAGTTTTATCAGCTCTTTCCCGAAGGGCCATTGAAAAAATCCTCCCGTATCGCCGGTATACCTAAACCTGCAAGTTGTATTTAAAGACCTTTAAAAAACATTGATTATGGAAACCTTAGAAGCACCCGTAAAAGCTCCGGCTAAAAAAGAAAAAAAGCTGAGAAAAATAATGATTGTCAATTCCAAAGCTACCGTTGACTCTGTCTATGCCGCATTGATCATGGCCAATGGTGCACGGATGGAAGGAATTGAATCTGAAATATTTTGTACCTTCTTTGGCCTGGAAATGCTCCAGCCCAAGAAAATGGATCACCTGCATGTGGCGACAGTAGGAAACCCCGGTATGCACATCCCCACTATGTTGGGTGGACTTCCCGGTATGGAAACCCTTGCAACTGTTCTGATGAAAAAAGAAATGGATAAACTGGACATTCCGCCAGTGAGCGAATTTCTTGAAATATATAAAGCATCCGGCGGAAAAGTGTTCGCGTGCAAACTTGCACTCGAAATGTTCCACCTGACCAAGGAAGACCTATGGGAAGAATTGGATGACGTTCTTACGGTGGGTGATTTCTATAACCGGGCACAGGAAGAAGGCACCCAGATCTTGTTTATCTGATCGTCGTTCCCTAGTACCGAACCCAAACCCCGGCCAATGACCGGGGTTTTTTTGTTTGCCTGAATCGGTATGATCGGGCCGTTTGATCCATGCATCCAGGCTTTTTGCCAAAGCCTGAAACCACACATCCTGGTTATGTTTTCCGTCTACTATTTATGTGGCCTGGATTGAAACATCCGCATAAACAACATGTGCGACATGTTGCGCGCCCGTTCTTTGGCCGTCTCGGCGTGTATCCCGTCAAAATGCTCGTGCAGGGTCGTCAGCCACAACTCCAGCCAATGTCCAAAATGTGCCTGCTCGATCGAATGGTCAAAATGAGCGTCTACCTCAATGTGCGCCTGCATGGGGTTGCCCTGGTATTTGTTCACCATCAGCAGCATGGACTCCCAAAAATCCACAAGCTGAATCAAATGGGACTCCCAGTCATTGATTTTTTCATTAAAGATCGGCCCGAGCACCTCATGGTCACGTACTTTTCCATAAAAAGTCCTGACCAGGAGTTCTACGTCCTGCCGGTTTTCTATATCATGTTTTTCCATTTTGCGAAACTATCGTATCTGTCCATGCCCGTTTTATGAGCCTGATCATACTGCCTGAAAAAAATGGATTTTTCAGAGGTGATCTTGAAATGAAATTTGCCCAAAATATAGTAAGGAAATGACGGTACCAATAGGCTGATGGCGTGTCAGTTTCAGAATGAAATAAAATCGAGTAACTTGTTTTTTGTTATCCCTCTCCAAAATCACCGGGATCAGATGATCCCGTATAAATGGGGTAGAGCAAAGTTTTTGTATACCTGACTTAAATTAAACTAGCAATCAAATGACCAGGATCATTGCCTTTTCAGGATTACGTGTAGTCAATGCCCGGGCTGCAGACACCAAAAGTAGCTCCATTCATTTTTCAACTAAAAGACTATTTACCTGTGTTTTTCTGGGTGTGTTATTCCTTTCTCTGGATGCCAATGCTCAGTCAACACCTTTTCATAAAGGGGTCAACCTTACCAATTGGTTTCAGGCACCCAATGCACAGCAGATGCATTTTGAACGCTACGACAAAGACGATTTTGAAACGATCAAAGCAATGGGCTGTGATGTGATCCGCCTGCCCATCAACCTCCATGCCATGGCAGGAGCTGCACCTGCCTATAAACTGGATACTTTGTTTTTGTTGCGACTCGATCAGGCCGTAACTTGGGCCGAAGAACTGGGACTGTATTTCATCCTCGACAACCACAGTTTCGACCCGGCAACCGATACCGACCCGGCCATAGGAGATATTTTGAATCACGTTTGGAAGCAATTGGCCAGCCGGTACCAGGACCGTACCCAGCTGCTTGTCTATGAAATTTTAAACGAGCCCCATGGTATCGCAGATGATACGTGGGGAGCCATTCAGCAGGAAGTGATCGATGTGATCCGCTCCGTAGACAAGCGGCATTCCATTATGGTAGGGGGTGCCAATTGGAACAGCTTCCATAACCTGAAAAACATCCCGGTATACGATGACGACAATCTGATCTACACCTTTCACTTTTATGATCCGTTTCTGTTTACGCATCAGGGTGCTACATGGGTGGCTCCGTCTATGAAACCACTCGCAGGCGTACCTTTTCCCACCGGATCGGCCGAGCTGCCTCCCATGCCCGCTACATTTTCCGGAACCTGGCTGGAAACAGCCTATCAACGCTATTCCAGTGAAGGAACAGCGGTTCGGGTTAGGGAATTGATCGACATTGCCGTCGCCTTTCAGCAGGAGCGAATGGTACCTGTTTTTTGTGGCGAATTTGGCGTGCATATACCCAGCAGTCCGCAAAATGACCGGGTATATTGGTACAAAACCGTACGTTCCTACCTGGAGCAAAAGGGTATTTCCTGGACGTCATGGGACTATCATGGTAGTTTTGGTGTTTTTGAACGAGTGGAAGCAGAGGGAAAACGAACATTTCGTCTCAATGACCCCTTACTGGAAGCCATGGGCCTCCAAAACCCGGAAAACTGACCATACACCACGCGCAGGGCTTGTGACAGAGAAGTTTACGAATGCGTCTTTTTGTCCGTTCCCGTCCGGATATGTAGATCCATTTGCGGAAAGGGAATGGTTATGCCCGACTCGATAAACTTTTGGTTGATTAGGGTACGGATATCACTTTTCACCTTTTCAATCCGAAAAATATTTTCGCTGTAAAACAACAGTTGAAAATCCAGTGATGAATTGCCAAAATCCATAAAACGTACCTCAATGCTCGATTTGTCCTTTATTTCCGGGTGATCCTGGGCACTTTCTTTGAGTACGGCTTTCACCTGATCCACATCGCTTCCGTAGGCAACCCCCACGTTTATTTTGAAGCGTGTCTGTTTCGACTGGTGGCTCCAGTTTATTACTTTGTTGTTCGTGATCAGCGAGTTGGGGATGATAAAGGATATTTCGTCGCGGTTGATGGCCCGTGATGTCCGTAGCCCAATGTCCTGTATCCGTACAATCTCACCGTCTATTTCCAGTATATCGTCTATTTTGATCGATCGTTCCGATAGTAGGATGATGCCGGAGATTACGTCATTGAATGTCTGCTGCAATCCCAGCCCTACACCGACCAACAGTGCGGCCGATCCGGCAATCAATACGGTTACGTTGATGCCAATGGTTTCCAGCAACAGCCCGATAGCCATGACCCAAACCGCGTATTTGATGATCTGAAACAAAGCATAGGTACTGCCAGTATCCAGTTTGTTGAATTTATGCTTGCGAAAAAGTGCTTTTTTGATCAGCCATAAGATGAATTTGGTGCCCAAATAGATAAGGACAAACAAAGCAAGGGTATAGACCCGTATCGAATAGGTTCCGATTCGGATCAATTCCAGTTCAAGAAGTTCACGCAATACATCCATAGGCAGGGTAACGATGGTTTAGGACAGCTTTTTCAATACCTGGATCTGATGCGGGGGCCGTCAAACCCTTCAACGCATCATTTTTTCATCCAGGATGCAGAATCAAATATATCCATATTCAGGATTCACATCCCCTGTCATTGGGCTTTTACCTGTCGGCTGATGCCAAAAAAAAACGCCAGGTATCTGTTGATGCCTGGCGTTTGCTTTTTGTTGGGCCAATTACTCTGCCGGGGCAAGCAATTCCTTTTCTATTACGTCTTTCAACACGTGTTTGGGCAAGGCACCTGCCTGCATCATTGGCTGTTTGTTTTTAGGGATAAACAGGATGCTTGGGATGCTTCGTATTTGAAAAACAGCTGCCAGTTCCTGCTCTACTTCCGTGTCTACCTTGTAAATGACAATGTCAGGATACTCATTGGAAAGCTCCTCCAGTACCGGTGCTACCATTTTGCAGGGACCGCACCAGTCGGCATAAAAATCGATAATGGCAGGCTTTTCACCTTTAAAACTCCACTCACTTTCCGTGGTGTAATCAAATATATCTTCCTTGAATTTTTGACTTGTTAAATTGACTGTGGCCATGGTTTATTTAGTTTAATGTGGGGCAAAAGTAGGCATCTCATCCCAAAAGCTTTGTAACGGATGTTACGCAAGGGGATTTTTGGAAATTCATACTGTCTTATATGAGATGGAGCGGTACAGATTGGCTTTTTAACGATATTTTGGCCAGTAAAGCTGCATTTTTTTCCATCGGTAATTTAATGGAGACAGAACATGCGTGGATATTTAAAGGGAAATACCCAAAACGGTCAAAGATGTTTCAGCGATTCTGTACCTTTAGCTAAAATCCAGGCCCATATCTGGCATGAAAAAAAATAAAATCCTTGTTCTGACGGGCGGTGGGGACTGCCCGGGACTAAATGCCGTCCTTCGGGGCATTGTCAAACGATCGCAGCAAGAACCCGAATGGGAAATCTACGGGAGCATAGAAGCCTATAACGGCGTACTCCGCGACCCGCAGGAAATTGTGTTGCTCGACAATTCAAAAATTGCAGGTATTCATGTCAAAGGAGGTACGATCATCAAAACCACCAACAAAGGGGGGCCTTTTACCTGGCCCGTCAGACAGCCCGACGGTGACTGGTCTACCGAAGA
>JAOUOM010000253.1 GCA_029880385.1 Cyclobacteriaceae bacterium
CCTCCATTTTATTTGCATACGGGTATGGCTTTGTAACACGGGTGTTTGGTTGTTGAGTATTGGAATTTTGAATTTCCGAAATAAATGGGAAAATGGAAATACCTAAAACTGGGTATATTTCGTCATTTTCAATTAGTTACAGCCTGAAGGTAAGGAATCGGATGCCATACAGGGTGGACGGTTGTCCCGCAATATGAAAGCGGACAACGTACAGGCCGTTGACAGCAGTCGTTTAGGCACATGTGGTACCATGGCGACCTACCATTAGGTAAAGGGAAATTTATCAAGGTGCCGTGCGGCATATAGACCACCCTCCACATGCATTGATTGGGAGAGTAAGCATGGGTTTACTACAGCCGATACACCTCTTTAACAGCTTTGATAAGTACAATAAATGAGGGGGCACCAAACTTTGTGATCAAATTAGAGTTGATATTCGAAGAAATTATAGAAATAATTCGATATAAATTTTTACTAAAAGGCATAGAGTTTGCGTTATCCCGTAATAATCCTAATTTAGGGGTTGTATTGAATAGGTTTTGAATGCGTCCATTGTTGGTAGTCCCATTTGTGTTTATGCTACTTTTTTCCTGTAAGGACAGGATTATTTGTCCTGCATTTCAAAGTACCTATATCCTGGATGACTCTACACGCGCAGCATATTATTCGTATGCCTGGAGACTGGATAAGAAAACACGCGAGAGCTACCTGGCCACTCTGTCGGGCTCAGACACGGCTTCACGGGGTGGCACTTCATCGGATATTGTGAAATATTATTCCTTTGTAGAGGATATCGTCAGGCCTGGCAATGATCCCAACCGTACCAAATACGGGATTGTCCGATATGAACCTGTCTGGTTGAAAAATTATCAGATCAAGACGGCTCCCATGGAGAACATTCATGGCCCTCCATCTGAAATCATAGAACCAAGTATAAATGAGGGTGAATTTGTTGCCTCAGACTTTGCTTTGGATAGTGTCCAAACCAAGCCACTTCTGGTTGCCAATACGGATTCGTTGCGCGTCGACAGTACGGCAGTAGCTCAATGGATTCCGGCGCGGCAAAAACCCCCAAAACCGACATATCTGTACAAGTATGACCCCAATGGTCAGAACAATGCAGAGCAGGAATACTATAATAAATATTTTGGCGAATTATTGGTGGACAGGAGTCCAGCCAAACAAACGGCAAAAAATAAATTAAATCCGGAAAAAGATCGGAGCAAACCGGATATCCCGGTGGAAGCAGCCGATTCAACCAGTCAGCAAAAGCGTTCAAAGCTATTCCAGAAAAAGAATGTACAGGAAGGTGAATCCGGGGAAGCAAGCCCGGAAGAACCAATCAATAACTAATGTCCCGGTCGTGTTTTTCGAAAAACTCATCACACCACAGACAGACATTCTGTAAGGAAGCACAGCGTTCTTCTGCATGTTTTTGGGTGATACCAAGAGATTCGCCCATCCGGTAGGGGTTTCCTTCGTTGATCCGTTGCATCACGGGTGATTGGGATGAGTGCTGCAATACGGTGGAAACTTTTTCAATACGCGCATCTCCCAGGGGCTTTTTTGTGCCTGGACAACAGGGACTTATACGCCAGAGTTGAATGGAAATTTCCTGTGGAATTCCGTCTGCTCCTGTCAAAAAACCAATGCCCCCGGAATGTATGGCGCAAAAATTATGGTGAGGGTCGCGCTTCCATAGCTTCTTGTCCAATGCCCGTCCGCGCGCCCAGTTACCACCCAGCCACATGTCATCCGTAGCACCCCAATGCCCCCAACTGAGGGGAAAGTGGTGCAGGTAGTTTTCCTTTTTTACCAAGGGATCTTTTTCATTTCCATTTACGCCACGTGATTCAAATAACCGGGCGATTTCGTCGAGGCGCGTTCCTTTTGCTTTGTGAAAGCGGTCGATACTGGCAATATCAAAGCGCGTGACACCCTTTTCGATCAGTATATCCAATACCGGGCCTGTCAGCAGGTCGCCATTGGTTTGTAGCATCACCTGGGTTTGGTGGCCGTATTTTTGTTTTATCCCATCGAGTATGGCGTACAGCTTATCTTTTTCTGACAGGGGCTCGCCACCAGATAGGATCAACCGATCTAGTTTATCTGGCAGGTTTTCAATGACTTGCATACATTCAGATAATGTCATGCGCTCGCCTTTTGGGCCTGACAAATTGTAGCAATGATCACAGGTATCGTTACACACCTGCGTGAAAACCCAATAAATGGATTCGCAATGATCAAAATCGCTTGTTTTATGCATTGTTCATATAGTTTGACCAAAAGGATACTTCTGCCTCTAATCCTGATTCTTTGTCGGCCATCAGGCTTTCTATTCCGTTGTGGATGTCGCATGATCCGTTTTTCAATACCGCATATTTATCCCCGACGGTCAGAGCTTCCTTCAGGTCATGCGTCACAAAAAGTGCCGTAAAATTCAATTCCCCGGACAAGCGAAGGTACAACTGCTGCATCATGGCGCGTGTTTCAGTGTCCAGTGCCCCGAAAGGTTCGTCCAGCAGGAGTACCTGGGGTTGCATGACCAGTGCACGGCCAAATGCCACGCGCTGTTTCTGTCCTCCTGACAGTTCGTGCGGATATTTTGTGGCATGTTCAGGCAATTCCAGCATTTCCATCATCGTAGTAGTTTGTGCATGAAGGACGGTTTTGTCCGTTTTTTTCAGCTTTAAGCCAAAGGCAATGTTTTGGAAAACATTGAGATGGGGAAATAAGAGAGGTTCCTGAAAAATATAGTAGGCCTTTCGCAGGCTGCTCTTGGTTTGGCTATGGTCGACACCATCGATTCGAATGATGCCCGTATCTTGTCGGGCAATACCGGCTATGATTTTCAACAGGCTGGTTTTGCCACCACCTGATTTGCCCAGAATACTGATCGTTGAGCCACGCTCACACTGCAAGTCCAGGTCACGAAGGACGCGTTCCCGGCCATACGATTTTGACAATTTTTCGATTTCAATCATGTACTGGGTAGTTCGGTTCGTAAAAAGGCCAGGCCTTTTGCCAACAAACGGTTAAAAATAAGCAATAAAACAGGTGGGTATATGATCAACGCGCTGATGCCTGCCGCAAAATAATAGTCAGCTTCCAGCAGGTATTGATACACCAATACAGTTAGCGTTTTTACCTGGCCCACACCAATATATGAGGTGATAGCAAAATCAAACCATGAAATAAGAAAGGTCTGAAAAAGACAAAGGAACAATAGTTTTTTTGACATGGGAAACAACAGGTAGCGTACCTTTTGGATCCGGTTTGCACCGTAGTTTTCCGTTAGCTGGAGGTAATTGGCAAAAGTGTCCGTCCAATGTCCCATACATAAAATAAAAGCATAGGGCAAGAGAATGAGTTGTTGCCCGAGCATGATACCAACGACTGTCGCATCCAGGCCGAACATGATAAAAAAATAAAACAGGCTCATGGCATACAGTACCGGGGATAACAACAGGGGCAGATAACCGATCAACAAAAAATGGTGATGATGGCGATGGTAGGCCACTTCCTTGCTCAATATAAATCCGGTAAGGGTACTGATGAGAGCACCCGACAGGGAAATGGCCAGTGACAGGCCAATGCTCTGCCCAAGACCGGGTATCCCTGCCAACGAACGTACAGTATAGGTCGTCGGAAAAAGATTGGGAAAGGGCCAGTCGGCAGCCATCCAAAAAAAAGGTAACATCCACAACGGAAGGCTAAAAAGGAAATACAGCAAATTGAAAAACCATTTATTTCCCATAACGCAAGGTTTGTTTTCTAAGAAGGAAAAAGGCAAGAACCAATACAACCAGGGTATAGACGACCGATAAGGCATACCCGATTGGCTTGTCCTGCAGGTCAAACCTGCGAACATAATCAATGATCAAGGGTGAAATCATTTGAGGATATTGACTGCCGATTGTCAACGGGATTTCATAGGAACCCATTACAAAAATGACAGATAAGAGCAGGACAGGGAACGACCGCCTGAAAAGAACGGGCAACATAACATCACGTATCTGCTGCCGTCTATTTGCACCATAATGGCGGGCTAGCCCCATAAGTTCAGCCAGCTGGTTTTTCTCATAGTGCTGGAGTTGTAGCAGGGTGAAAAAGGGAAAGGAAATCATGATGTGGGTGATGATGATACCGATACCCAAATGATCAAACACCAAAGAGGGAAAGGGGTGTGCTTCGGAAATGACACCAGCTTGCCATACGATACGCGCCAAAACCCCTGTACCGGATAACAACAGGAAACTGATAAAAGCCGCCACAATGGGCGGAATGCCCAACGGAATAAACCATGCAAATGCCAGGGGCTTTGCCCGTTGGGAGGGCCGGGAGAGAAGGTACACACAGCCAAAGGAAAGAATGAAGGATACTGTAACACTGCCTAGTGCCACGTACAGGCTAAATGCAAACGACACGTAGGTGGAAGGTGCTGTAAACACATGCTGCCAGTGGGTCAGGGTGATGCCCTGCGAAAGCCACCCGATGGCACCCAGGCTATACAATACCGAATAGACAAGCCCGGTCAGTAGGGGCCCCAGACAGGCAATTAAAAACAGTGCTATCAGTACCCGTTTTTTCATTTTTCAATCATTTCCCTTCGAAAATCCTCAAAAAGCCGGATCATGTATTCAGGTGCTGGCTCCATAAGGGCATAATGGGCCAGTACATGACGTTCCGGCACA
>JAOUOM010000254.1 GCA_029880385.1 Cyclobacteriaceae bacterium
CTTTCTGGTGGGAACGCCTCCTCAAAGATCCCTGGTATGCCGCAAAGGTGAATTGCCGCTGGCAGGAATTGCGGTCGTCCACTCTCAGCCAGCAACATATCTACCAGATGATCGACAACTATGTACAGACCATGGGCGGGGGTGTGGACAGAAATTTCCAGCAATGGCCCATTCTCACACAATACGTATGGCCAAACAATTACGTAGGCAATACCTATCCCAATGAAATTCGCTACCTCAAAGACTGGATCAACCGCCGGCTTCAATGGATGGATGCCAACATGCCTGGCGACTGTTATTCGCTGACTGCACTGGAAAATCCGGAAGAAGGACTGATCCTATATCCAAACCCAACCTCAGAGGTCATTCAGGTTGGACTTGCCGACGATCCTGCAGCCACCTTCGACATTACCCTCTATACCCTGTCGGGCGTGGAAGTTTTGCAACAGGCTGCCTTATGCAACGGAGAGGCACTTTCCATCCGGCATTTGCCCCCAGGTATTTACCTGGTACACCTGTCGGTAAATGGAAAACAGGTTGTCAGGAAAATCCGGATCGTTCGATGAGCATGACGAGCTAACTCCGTAAAATTGCCGTCATTTTCAAAACCTTTTTTGTGAAATCCAAATAGTGGTGGAGATTTGCCCCATTGGAAACTCAAAAAGACAAAATAGACCTATCCGCTTTTTTGCAAATCGGAAAAAACCAGCCGATTATTGATGTACGCTCACCCGGTGAATACAACGAAGGCCATATACCTTCCTCAATCAATATTCCGCTATTTTCTGATGAGGAGCGTAAAGAAGTAGGCATTACTTATAAAACCGAAGGACAACAGGCAGCCATCAAAAAAGGCTTGTCCTTTGTCGGACCGAAGATGGCAGACATGGTCTCCCAGGCCGAGTCCCTGGGACATCAGCACCTGCTTGTCCACTGCTGGAGAGGAGGAATGCGATCCGAAAGTGTAGCCTGGCTGCTGAAGACCTGCGGGTTTACCGTTAATACACTCGCCGGTGGCTATAAAAGCTACCGAAACGGCATCCTTGCCTATTTCAGACAGTCCCTGCCGCTGGTCGTCTTAACGGGCTATACGGGCTCGATGAAGACGGAAATATTGGTGGAATTAAAGAAAAAAGGGGAACAGGTTGTCGATTTTGAAGGACTGGCCAATCATCAGGGCTCCAGTTTTGGCAAGCAGTTGTCGAGTGGCCAGCCAACATCCGAACAATATCAAAATTTACTGTTTGAAAACTTTCGTCCCCTTGATTTGACACGCCGGATCTGGGTAGAAGACGAACCGTTCAAAATAGGCCGGGTATGCATGGTCGAGGAGCTTCACCACCAGAAAAACCTGGCCCCCCATGTTTTCATTGAAGTGTCCAAAGACCTCCGGCTCACTCATTTATTACGAAATTACGGCAACCTGTCAGCAGAAAAACTCATCACCGCCACACAGGACATAGCCAAAAAACTGGGCAAAGCAGAGGCCGGACAGGCAGTGGAATGGATCAACAATGGCCACCTGCGGGAAGCAGCCGCCGTGATCCTTTCCTACTATGACCGCCGGTACAAAAAATCGCTGGATGCAAAATCACACCTGATCCAATCCCGTCTCAGCATCAACACGCCCCACCCTGACCAAATTGCAGAGGATTTACTAAGCCACCTACGCTCATGAATGAATATAAACTAACCCAATATAGCCACGGGGCCGGATGTGGATGCAAGATTTCTCCGTCGGTCCTGGAAAAAATCATTAACCGGGATGCGGTGACCACTACGTTTCCTTCGCTCCTGGTTGGCAATGAACACAAAGACGATGCTGCCGTGTATGACCTGGATGGCAAAACAGCCATCATCAGTACAACCGATTTTTTTATGCCAATCGTAGATGACCCGCATGATTTTGGTGCCATTGCAGCCACCAATGCCATCAGCGACATCTATGCCATGGGAGGTACACCCATCATGGCCATCGCCATTTTGGGCTGGCCCATTGACAAACTGCCCATTGAAGTTGCCGGGCAGGTACTCGAAGGAGGCAGGGAAATTTGCCGCCAGGCAGGCATTCCCCTGGCAGGAGGCCATAGTATCGATGCGCCCGAACCGATCTTCGGACTGGCCGTAACGGGGCGCATTCCCGTAGCCGATGTGAAAAAAAATGCAGATGCCCGTCCGGGCGACCTCCTTTACCTCACCAAGCCCCTGGGAATTGGGCTTGTGACTACTGCCCAAAAACGTGGCCAGGCAGAGCCCGCAGACCTGCTGAAAGCACGTAACTCCATGATCACACTGAATAAAGTCGGTCAGTCACTCGCTTCGTTTGATGGCGTGCATGCGATTACGGATGTCACGGGCTTTGGCCTGGGTGGTCACCTCGTCGAAATGTGCGAGGCAAGTGGCGTCTCTGCCATCCTCTCGATGACAGAAATACCCCGATTTGAATTTGTCGATAAATACATTGGCCTGGACTGTATCCCCGGTGGTACCGTGCGAAACTGGAAAAGCTATGGCCATCAGTTTAAATTGAAAAATGAAAATGACTTCAAACTGATTGCTGATCCCCAGACCAGTGGCGGCCTGCTGGTGAGCGTTGCACCCGACAAACAAGCCACATTTGAAGCCTTTATGAAAAACGAAGGTCTGGTGCTTGATCCCATTGGTTCGCTCCGACTCCCGGCCCATACGTCGCACCTGGTAGAAATCTGCTAAACCCACTGGCCTGTCAAGTTGATATTTTAGCGGATCGGTTATCTAGTATGGTATTTTTTTTGTTTCTTTATCTACTCAATTCCGGGACATTTTTTCCATGGCTTTGGTGTCGAAATGAAATACACGCCAGGCATTTTAACAAAACCGATAGATAGAACCCGCTCATGAAAACCATCGCAAGACTGTTTTTAGTTACCATTATTTCCATTAGCTGTACCAATAGACAAAACGAAGGACAGTCTCTCCCTACAGCGGATGTTACTCCCACACCAAACCAGCTGGCTTATCAAAAGATGGAAACTGTCGGGTTTGTACATTTCACTGTAAATACGTTTACGGACAAAGAATGGGGGTACGGGGATGAAGACCCTTCTATTTTTGCCCCTACGGAAATGGAGGTAGAGCAATGGGTAAAAGCCGCTCACGAAGGAGGCTTGCGTGAACTTATCCTAACCGCCAAACATCATGATGGTTTTTGCCTGTGGCCAAGTCAATACACCGAACATTCCGTGAAAAACAGCCCATACAAAGACGGGCAGGGAGATGTGGTCCGGGAGTTTGTGGATGCCTGTCGGAAATATGGCCTTAAAGCTGGTCTGTACCTTTCGCCATGGGACCGGAATCATGCCGACTATGGCAAACCAGCTTACCTGGATTATTACCGCAACCAGCTCGTGGAATTGCTCACCCAATATGGTGAAATAAATGAAATCTGGTTTGATGGGGCCAATGGCGGGGATGGCTATTATGGCGGAGCAAACGAAATCCGTAAAATTGATAACCGGGTCTATTATGAATGGGATTCCACCTTTGCGCTGGTCAAATCACTTCAGCCGGATATCCTGATCTTTTCCGATGCGGGTCCTGATATCCGATGGGTAGGAAATGAACACGGACATGCTGGTGAAACCTTCTGGTCGACCATCCATGCTGACAAGCTCGTCATTGGCGGGTCTGATGCCAGTTATCTCAATACAGGGGAAGCCGACGGTGCAAACTGGCTGATTGGCCAGTGTGATGTATCCATCCGTCCGGGATGGTTTTACCATGCCTCGCAGGATTCACTCGTTAAAACACCGCTTGAACTTATTGATATTTATTATAAATCCGTAGGCCGGAATGGCGTCCTGCTCCTCAACCTGCCACCCGACACCCGGGGATTGATCCATGAAAACGATGTGGCCAGTTTACGCGGCTTTAAAAATATCCTGGAAGAAACCTTCCGGAAAAATTTTGCTTCCGGAAAAAAAGCCAGCGCATCCAATTACAGGATGGGTCTCGATACCTATAGTCCGGAAAAGTTGCTGGATGATGATCCTGAAACGTTTTGGGCAACCGATGATGAGGTGTTGTCTGCCGAAATTATCGTGGACTTAACCAACCCGCAAACCTTTGACCGGCTGATGCTGTGCGAACCAATCCGCTACGGGCAGCGTATTCGACAATTTGAAATATTGTCCAGTCAGGATGGCCATGTGTGGGAAAAAATAGCCGAAGGCAGTACCATCGGCTACAAACGACTGATCCGCACACGGCTGCTTACGGCTTCCCTGCTCAAAATCCGGATACTGAATGCTGATCCGTCACCTGCACTACACACCGTGGGCATCTATTTGTCGTCCGAAAAGGAACGAACTCCCTGATCAGTCACCAATATTGGCTCTTGCCGCCGCAACCTTGGCAATTGGCACCCGATACGGCGAACAACTTACGTAGTTTAGTCCGGCGTTGTGAAAGAATGTCACAGACCGGGGATCACCTCCATGTTCACCACAAATCCCTACGGTAAGGTCACGACGGGCATTGCGCCCTTTTTCAGTCCCCATTTCAACCAATTGGCCCACGCCTTCCTGGTCAAGGACAGTAAAAGGATCGTATTTCAAAAGGCCTTTTTCTAAATAAACCGGTAAAAATTTACCTGCATCATCACGTGAATAGCCAAACGTCATCTGGGTGAGGTCATTGGTGCCAAAGGAAAA
>JAOUOM010000255.1 GCA_029880385.1 Cyclobacteriaceae bacterium
AAAAAGGGCTATAGCCTAATTGAAAAGGTGATTCTTGCGTTGTTTGTCGGGATCATGTTGTTGCAGGGCTTTTTCGTTTTCCGGCCCATGGTTAAGTTGGCCAGTGATAATTACCTGTCTGCCAACAAAGCCTATCAGAAGGTAAAGAACTCAGAGCAGCAATTGAAAATCAGTTTTGCCAAGCAAAAACAAATCAACAAACAATTGGTGTTGTCCCGAAAGGAACTTACGGATAAAAATGCCAAATTGATGGATTCCGAATCCCGTTTGTTAAAGAGTACGGAAGAGCAGATTGCAATTAACGAACAGCTATTACGCGCACAGGGCGATTTGAAATCTGCCTACCAGAAATTGCAGGATTCTGAAGAGGAAATCAGGGACATGGCCGATAAGCAACTGGCGGATAACGAAAAGTTGTTCCTTGCCGAGAAGCGAATGAAGGAGCTCCTTAAGGAAGAACAAAAGGCAAAAGAAGAGCTTAATAACGCCATGAATTCATTGAAAGGGGCCCAATCTCAATTGGTGCACTCGGAAAAAATGGCTTCCCTAGGACAGTTGACGGCTGGTATTGCGCATGAAATCAATAACCCCATCAACTTTATTTCCAGCGGGATGAACTCGCTGAAAATGACCATCGATTCATTGAAAGAAATCATTGAGACCTACGGTAAACTGGATGATGGTGAGGATGCAGCTACCCTTATCACTGAAATCAAAGAGCTGAAAGAAGAGCATGAATATGACGAGTTGATGAATGATCTGGATGAAATGATCAAGGACATTAATTATGGAGTTGTGCGAACCATTGAAATCGTCAAAGGTCTGCGGGTATTCTCCCGACTGGATGAGGAAGAATCCAAACCGGCCAATATTAACGAAAACCTTGACGCTACATTGACCTTGTTGAAAAACAAAACGAAAAACAAGATCAATATCCTGAAGTACTATGATGAAAACATGGAGAATATTGAATGTTTCCCCGGGCAGTTAAACCAGGTATTCATGAATATTCTGAATAATGGTATTCAGGCGATACCCGAAGATAGGAAGGATGGTGAAATCACCATTTATACGGAGGATGCCAAGAAAAATGTGGTCATCAGGATAAAAGATAATGGAACGGGGATACCGGAAGAAATAAAAAACCGGATTTGGGAGCCGTTTTTCACGACCAAAGCCGTAGGTGTGGGTACCGGGTTGGGTATGTCGATCACCTTTGGGATTATTGAAAAACATAACGGAAAAATCGACCTGATTTCAGAGGTAGGCAAGGGAACGGAGTTTGTGATCACACTGCCTAAGAAACTCGTGGAAGTAAAAAAACAGAAAGAACAGCAAGTACAACAAGGTTAACTAACAACCAGACTATTAGTAAGATAAGCTATGGAAGAAATGATAGACGTGGAAGTTGGGGGGAAACCAAAAAGTGAAAAAAAATACTCCATCCTTTATGTGGATGATGAGGAAACTAATTTACGGGTTTTTAAATCCAACTTCAGACGATTTTATAATATCTATACCTCCGCCAATCCGGTTGAGGCGATCTCAATTTTGGAGGAAAATGATATTCAGGTGATCATTACGGATCAGCGAATGCCTGAAATGACGGGAACGGAATTTCTGGAGAAAATTCTGCCGGATCATCGGGACGTTATCAAAATAATCCTGACCGGATTTACAGATATAGAGGCGATTAAAGACGGGATCAATCGTTGCGGGATACATAAATACATCACCAAGCCCTGGAACTTTGATGAAATGAAAACGGTTCTGGATCGTGCGCTCCTCACCTATCAGAAATCACTCGACAGTGTGGAGCATATCAAAGACCTGGAAGAAACCAACCAGGAATTGGAACGAAGGGTATTGGAGCGTACCCGTGATTTGAATGAAATCAACAAAAAACTGATTTCATCCATTCAGTACGCCGGCCAGTTGCAATCCTCCATGCTTCCATCCGAAAGGTACCTCGAACGTCTTTTTAAAGAACATTTTGTCATATACAAATCAAAATATTTCTTTAGCGAAGAATTTATCTGGGTCACGAGCCTCAATTTCAGGACTGAAGATTATACGGTAGTTGCGCTGTTGGAATTTGATGGCAAAGGGATCGTAGGTTCGTTGAAAACCCTGATTGCGGATTCAATTTTAAATGAGCTGGTTCAGGACAGAAAGATTTTTCATTCCGGCGACATTATCAAATACCTAAAAGAGGAATTGGATGCTGCCGGCTCTAAAGAGCTTTATTGTGACCTTCGCGCCTCGGTGGTTATTATTGACAATAACGACAATACCATACAGTTTAGTGGTATGGAACAGGACATGATCTATTTTGAAGACGGTCACATGCATTTGCTGGAGGGGGAAGGAAAAGACAAAATAGGGGATTTGTCGGATGTCAAGCTTGATATGAAACCCGGGTCGTCCTACTACTTGTTTTCGAATGGTTTTTATAATCAGGTCAATGCCGATGATATCAAATTCAGCAGAGAAAAATTTGAAGAGTTGTTGCGTTCTGTCCAGGACAGGGACATGAACGATCAGCGCAAGTTCCTGAACCAAACGATTGAGGATTGGACAGAGAATGAAGGCATGATAGATGATATTTCGTTAATTGGTTTTAGAGTAGATTGAAGATGGGGTTAAAAGCGATAAATTATAAAAACTGGTGCACTGAAAATATCAGTCCGCAAAGTTGGTCACGCATACTTTTGGGCTCATTGGAGGCTATTAAGGATGAAGGATATACCATAAAGGAACTTGAAAACCCGGATGCAAATTTTGAGCTTTCGGAAAGTTTGTTGAATGCATTCAACCATATTTTGGATAAACTGTATCAACTAAAAATAGAGGAAAGTGTATTAGTCGACTGATACACAGGTGACAGGAATAAAAGGGGCGGAAATACCGTCCCTTTTTTTGTAGCTGGCCGTGATTCGATCATTGCACCGGTATTCGCTCATCTACCTTCTGACTCCCTCTTCCTTTTTGCATAGATTTGCATACCCAAAAGCAACATTGATTATGACAAATCTGTCAATAGAAACCTATAAGCCCCAAAACCATATCCGGATCGTGACGGCCGCCTCGCTTTTTGATGGCCATGACGCTGCGATTAATATCATGCGGCGGATCATTCAGTCTACCGGTTGTGAAGTAATCCACCTAGGCCATAATCGTTCGGTACAGGAAATAGTGGATTGTGCCATACAGGAAGACGCCCAGGCAATCGCCATAACTTCCTATCAGGGCGGACACCTTGAGTATTTCAAATACATGTACGACCTATTAAAGGATAAGGGAGCGAGCCAGATTAAAATTTTCGGAGGGGGTGGAGGGACAATCCATCCTGAAGAAATGGAAGAACTCCACGCGTATGGCATCACACGCATTTATTCTCCCGACGATGGTCGTGCCATGGGATTGCAGGGAATGATTAATGACCTGGTTTCCCAAGCTGACTTTAGTCTTGGTCATCACCTCAATGGGCAGATAAAAAAACTTGAAAAAAGGGATTTTTCAGCCATTGCCAGGACGATTACGGCTGTTGAAAATTTTCCTGATGAAAACCGGGCAGTTCTGGATGAAATCCGGAAATCAATAAAAGAAAAAAACACAGCACCTGTCCTTGGGATTACCGGCACCGGAGGGGCAGGAAAATCCTCACTTGTCGATGAGTTGGTGAGACGGTTTTTACACGATTTGCCTTCCAAGACTGTTGCGGTGATCTCGGTTGACCCGTCAAAGCGCAAGACCGGAGGGGCACTGCTTGGCGATCGTATCCGCATGAATGCCATTTTTTCAGACAGGGTATACATGCGGTCACTTGCGACACGGCAGTCAAACCTGGCCCTTTCCAAATATGTCAGGGATGCAATTGACATTGTAAAGGCAGCAGGATTTGACCTGATCATTCTCGAAACATCAGGAATTGGGCAGTCTGATACCGAAATCACGGAGCATTCAGACCTCTCGCTATATGTGATGACCCCCGAATACGGGGCTGCGAGTCAATTGGAAAAAATCGACATGCTCGATTTTGCCGATGTGATTGCCCTGAACAAATTTGATAAACGCGGGGCACTGGATGCGCTTCGTGACGTTAAAAAACAATACATCCGCAATCATAACCTATGGGATGCGGCCGACGATGAGGTGCCTGTATTTGGTACCATTGCATCCCAGTTTAATGATCCGGGCATGAATCAGCTATATGGGACCTTGATGCACTTATTGGCAGACCGTACGGGGGCAAAGCTGGCCCCAATGGGTGAAAAACTTCCTGTTTCAGATATACTTTCGGAAAAAACATACATAATCCCACCCAAACGGACCCGGTATTTGTCCGAGATCACCGATACGATCCGTGAATACAATACCTGGGGTGAGCAGCAATGCCACATTGCCCAGAACCTTTACGGTTTGGAGCTATCTGCCGCTCTTTTGAGCGATCAGCCTGTAGTGCTAAAAGCGATTGAAGCGACAAAGAAAAACCTTGAACTTTCACTGGATCCTCGAAATAAAAAGGTCATGAAAACATGGCAAAAAAAGAAGGAGAACTATGAGGGTTCTGTCTATTCATATACCGTTCGTGGAAAAAAAATAGAAGTTTCTACGACCACAGCTTCCCTGTCGGGAACTCCAATTCCAAAAGTTGCCTTACCAACGTACAAAGGATGGGGCGAC
>JAOUOM010000256.1 GCA_029880385.1 Cyclobacteriaceae bacterium
CTGCTGAATAAACCAGGGCTCATTCCCGAAGAACGCCTCTGCCCGGTCTATGGCAAGCGAAGCAGACATTGGCCATCCCAATTGTTCATACAAGCCCAATTGCATGCGGATATAATTCTGATTACCAGGACTTTCCAGTATCTTTTCTTCCAGCACATCCACAGATTCCTGATAAAAAGCCGGTGTGATCGCCGGAATTATAATCCGGTCGTCCTGTGCATGATAGCTACTGCATGCAGTAACCAAAAGGGAAACGAAAAAAATACGCCACATAGTTACAAAATCACCTGTACACTAAATTTTAACCCAAACTTATTAACATTCGGGTGATCGAGGTACGTAATTCGGTGAAAAGCATCAATCCGAAGTACCTTAAATATATTTTCCACCCCATAGCCCAGCTCTACATACGGCTTATTGGTAAATGTATAAAATGGCAGCTGGGGAACTCCCGCTGCATCCAGCGGGTAGATCGTCAGGTTCACATTGGAATCGTGAATGTCGCCATACATGAAATTCGCATTTCCCACAAGTCGCCATTTCAACAACTTCATCACTGGTATTTTATTGAGAATAAGGCCTTCGAAGGAATGGCGGTATTTAAGCGAAACATATCGGTCACTCGAAAATTCGAATGAATTCATCAGGTTGTACGTAAACGACGCATATGCCGGTGTCTGATTACCAATAGGGTTGAACAACAACGGATAATGAACATTTCCTAAAATCGCTCCGGCTGCAAAATCAAAATTTGACACACCAAAAACACCCATTTTTTGCCTCTTTTCAAAACGAAATTTGAACCGGTGATAGGTCAGGTCACTTCCCAGTATGCGGGGAATCCCATAGCTATAATCAAACGTAATGGCCGGCCACCGAATGGTACCCAGACTCCATCGTTCATTGTCGTTGACCACAAATATTTCATCACGCGCAAAGCGGGTACTAAGTGTCACTTCACTGATGTCAAACGAAGACAAAACACGATCCGGATGCGCCGGATCAGGATAAAACCGATAATCAAACAGCGGGGTAAACGACTGCTGTTTCAATTCCAGTGTCTGGGAAAGTCCAGGGGCATGTTGTCGATAATAGGTCAGCCGGTGTTTGGTAAATGAAAACGGCTGGACAAGCGTGCCATACCGGCTAAGGCTATAATACAGACTTGTAGGACTGAGGTTGCGAGTGAGCGTCCATACCTGGTCCACTTCCTTCTGATGTTCATAACGAAGGTTACTCCAATTGCCCCGGGCCAGCACCACATCCGCATAGGCCCGGTATTTCCACTGTTCGTCGCCAAAACCATAGGCAGCATGCCCGCCGAGCGTGAGTTTCTTGCTAAAACCATAATTGGTTCGAAGCCCCATTCCTGCACGATACCCCTCTATGTCGTTGTTTCCATAAAAAATCGTATACGGCCCCAGGTCCACCACGCCGGCTTTCAGGTAGCCGGTCACGGCAAACTTGGCCATGTTCATGCCCGCCTTCACAAAAGGAATCCGTTTCAGCGTATCGATCATCACATATACATTCTCTTCTGTAGTGGTCAGGCTGTCGTGCCGGTTGGCTTCCCAATAGCCCGCCTCCGGCTCAGCAGCGTTGGGGGCAAGAACGACCGGATTTGTATAAAATGCCTGTTCCTTTGGTTCATTCACGACCACATCTCTTACCGATGTATAAAATTTTGCCAGACCACTGGGCAGATTTCCGGGCATATCGATCATATCGACCACAACACGCGCCTTTTCCGGAATCCATGGCCCGGCACTGGTTTTGACCAGATCCTGCTGTATTTTTATTTTCTCGATATAGTTCAAGTTTGATTTTCTGCCAATGGATGCGTCGATTCGTTTGAGGGCATAGCCATCCTTCACGATCCACATCGTTCCGGTAAACGCCAGGTCCTGATTTGATTTAGGGTAAAAATCAAGGCGGTAACAATAGTCCCCATCCATATACAGGCTGTCGATCAGGTCAATGTCATAATTGATCCGCCAACCGTCGGCGATGGGCGACACAAACTCTTTCCCCAGTATATTCATCCAGTTCTGATAGAAATTATATTGCTGAAACGTGGCACCAATCACCTGCGAAGTAGTCGTGCCATCGGTCAGCCCTACCCCTCTCAAATTGGTCTTATGGATGTGCTCAGCCCGAAGCTGGGGGTCGCGCCGAAAATAATACCTGGAAATAGCCTCCGACATAAAAATAGGAAGCACCGGACTACCATCCTCGCCTGCAATCTGTTCAATACTGTCAAGTACGGCCGTTATCCGACGTACCAGTTTACGCTCACGAAACTTGTCGTCCATATTGTCCACATCTATTTCGATCTTGGTATAAACTTCGTAATCGTAAGCAGTCAAAGCCCGCTTGTCATTTTCGGATTTGTGCCGCACCACATTCCGCATAATGGGAAACGCCGGATTTTCCCCGGAATAGACTATCACCTCGCCAAGCGTCTGTATATCTTCATCCATCTGGAAATTAACCACCTGGCTTGTGCCCCTGGCCACGAACTTAGCCCGTGTCACAAAGCCAATGTAGCGGACTTCCAATGAATCTACCGGAAGACGGGTACTCACGGTGAAGTTTCCGTCAAAATCGGAAATTCCCCCATCAGTGGTCCCCTGAAAAACCAGGTTGGCAAACGGTATAGGCGAGCCGGTAGCCGACTCTACGATCTTACCGGAAACCACCGTTTCCGTTTGTGCTTTTAAACTGAAAACGACGGCCAGCAGGCCGACACGCAGACAATACTTTACCAAGTAATTCAAATTAAACGTTTTTGTAAACGCAAATTTGCGTGAATGCATCCATAGTATGGTGTAAAATATTGGTTATTCGGCAGGTGGGATCGAATTTTTCAGCGTATCAATGTCCTGCTTCAGGTTCAAAACCATTCGGGTCAGTTGCTCCAGGCTCAAATCGCCAGAGGTACCGGCATCCGGCAACTGAATGCTGATATAGGCCACTGCCTCCCAAATCTCTTCTATTTCAATGGGATCAATGGTATAGGCCGAATATACCTTATTGTCCGAAACCAGGTACAACACTCCCCGCTCGTCCAGGTAATTAAAAACCCGCTTGTACACAACCCCCTCCGTCCGGGTAATCAGGACATAGGTCTTTCCGTTTTTGATATCACGCATGTTTTCCACGTAGCGTCCGATCACAATGGAGCCCGACACCAATGGCAACATGGAGTCTCCTGAAATCTCAAATGCACGATAAGTGGCATTTGAAGGCAGCATTGGCAGTCGAAACCGTGGCAATTCGGCCAGGTATTCGGGATCCGAAAACCCATTGAGATACCCTGCGGCTGCCTTTTGCGGAACAAGCTCTATGTTCTCCCGATCGTCGGATCCGACCGTAATGGACAATACCCTTACTTTTTCCTGTGACTGCCAAACGGCTTTTTCATCCGTAAGATCCTGACTGATCAGTGCATCACCCGACACGCCCAGCACCTCCGCTATTTTCATCAGGGTCTGTAAACGGGGCTCTGCACGCCCTTCCTCGTAGGCCCCCACCAGCGACCGTTTGATACCAACCTGTCCGGCAAACTGTTCCTGTGTATACCCTGCCCTTTTTCGTAATACTTTTATATTTTCTGCTATACTCACCGTTGCTCTTTTCATTTTAAATGATTTTCCTTCAATTCCCCTGCTGCCAGTCCTGCCATCAATGGTCGAAAATAAGAAAATTCAGTGCTTCCGGACTTCTTTTTCCGATGGAAAATAAATGGATTTGATGAAAATCCCGGCTTTGGCGTATGGTCACCAGCTTTTCCCTGATACGCTCCACTACCTCCCTGAGTGTCTGATCCGCATCCACAAGCACATAGCCATACAATTCCCTCTGCCCATATACCGTGGCATAAAATTTCACCTGGCATTTTCCTGATGTCAGTTTTTTTGATGACAACCTTAGCTTATAGTACGCATCAAATGTCACATGGGCAGCCGACTGACCGATGGCATCTATCCTGAATTCGTTCGCTATATTTTGCATAAAAACTATTATTACTGGTATTTTTGCTCATAAATATAGTATTATATTTTTAACATATTTAAAATATACTAATTATTTTAGTTTAATAAATGAAATACCCATACAGTCACCCCGACAAACGGGCCATCATACACATGGATCTTGATGCCTTTTTTGTAGCTGTCGAATGCCTCCGTGACGATCGCCTCAGGGGTATCCCGCTCATCATTGGCGGAAGTGGTGGACGGGGTGTCGTGGCTTCCTGCAGCTACGAGGCACGCCGTTTTGGTGTCCACTCAGCCATGCCTACACGCCATGCACTCCAACTTTGTCCGGACGCGCGGGTCATCTCTGGCGACATGGAGGCCTACAGCTACCATTCCCGGATAGTCACGGACATCATCCGCGAACAGTCTCCCCTCTTCGAAAAAGCCTCCATTGACGAATTTTACATTGATGCAAGTGGTATGGATCGCTTTTTCAGCACCTACCAGTGGGCCCGTGAACTACGGCAGAAAATCATCCGCGAAACCGGACTTCCCATTTCCATGGGCTTATCGGTCAATAAACTCGTATCCAAAGTAGCCACTGGCGAATACAAACCCAACGGCGAAAAACACATCGAACGAGGCACTGAACGTGACTTTCTGGCACCGCTCACCGTACAAAAAATCCCCATGA
>JAOUOM010000257.1 GCA_029880385.1 Cyclobacteriaceae bacterium
CGGGGATTGGTGCGGAATGGCATTGGACGCTTCGTCGGGTAGCCGGTATTTGAGTACAATGCCGGCAATGCCATGTGTATTGAGCCATTTGGCAATATCGGTTCCCTCCCAGTCGTAGGCCAGTATGCCGTATCCGCCACCGGGGCATATCACCACGGCCTGTCCGGTAGCCCGGCTGGCTGCTGGCAGGTAGACCTCCAGCGTGGGGGTGATTACCTGACGAATCCGTACGATCCCGTTGGTATCGGCCTGTTGGGTATAAGGGGAAGGCAGGGCGTTGGGTATAGGGCCGGGCCAGAGAGGTAGCCGGTAGTTTTGGCTATGACCGATAAGCGGCAGCAGAAGGATCCAAAGGAAAAAAGGCTTCATGTTGGTAGGAAAAGTTTGATAAAGTTAAAATGACCAATGGCACAAACGGGCCGTTGGCTGGTTTGTAAAACTACCCGGTTTTTACCTTTGACCTGCGGATTTTTTATTCAGCCATTACAGTCAAAAGAAAAAATGAACGGGTCTTTTTCCGGTAAAGGTGGCCATTGTCCCGACCATGTAAAAATACAGAATGTGATAGGTAAAAAGGAGGCAGGATCGGATGTTTGTACCATGGGTACGTTGGAAAAAATCAAAGAACACAAAATCATTGCGATTTTGCGGGGTGCCGCTCCCGGGGATGTGCCACGCATAGCCAGTGCGTTGTATGACGGGGGAATTCGATTAATGGAAGTCACCCTCAATTCCGAAAGGCCCCTGGAAGCCATTCAGGCCCTGCGCCAGACGTGGGACGGACGAATGTCGATAGGGGCGGGAACCGTGCTTTCCGTAGCAGAAGCCGTACAGGCGGTGGAGGCAGGAGCCGAATTTGTTATTTCACCGGTACTGGATGTACAGGTGGTGAGACAGGTAAAAGCCATGGGGGCTGTCAGTATCCCGGGGGCATTTACGCCTACCGAAATTTTGCAGGCCAAACAGGCAGGTGCCGATATTATCAAAGTCTTTCCGGCCAATATGGGGCCGGGCTATCTTAAAAACCTTTTGGGGCCTTTTGACGGGTTCCCGCTAATGCCAACGGGAGGAGTAGGACTGGACAATATAAAGGATTACCAGCGGGCAGGTGCCGTTGCATTCGGCGTAGGGGCAACCCTGATCGATACCAGCCGGACCATCGATGCCGGGTTTCTGAATGAATTGACCGACCTGGCTGCCCGGTATGTGCGGGCTGTTCAGTCCTGAGAAAAAAATACCTTATGAAAATCACATCATACGAATTGTTTCAGGTACCACCGAGGTGGCTTTTTCTGAAAATCGAGACCGACGAAGGCCTGACAGGCTGGGGCGAGCCCGTTATTGAAGGCAAGGCAGCTACTGTCAAAACAGCGGTCGATGAGCTGATGGAATACCTCATCGGAAAAGATCCGCTGAACATCGAGGATCACTGGAATGTGATGTACCGGGCGGGTTTTTACCGGGGCGGACCGATCCTGATGAGTGCCATTTCCGGGATTGACCAGGCCCTGTGGGACATCAAGGGCAAGTACCACGACGCGCCTGTCCATCAGTTGATGGGAGGCAAGGCACGTGACAGTATCCGGGTGTATTCCTGGATTGGGGGTGACCGTCCGGACGATGTGGCACGGGCAGCACGGGAGATGACCGGACGGGGGTTTACAGCCGTCAAGATGAATGGTACCGAGGAATTGCAGTACATTGACAGTTATGAAAAGATAGACCAGGCAGTTGGTCGCGTAGCGGCCGTACGGGAGGCAGTGGGCCGGGACGTGGGGATTGGAATCGATTTTCATGGCCGTGTTCACAAGCCCATGGCAAAGGTATTGGCCAGGGCCCTGGAGCCCTATCATCCGATGTTTATCGAGGAGCCTGTTTTGCCTGAAAACAACGAAGCCCTGCGTGAAATCGCACAGCATACATCCATCCCCATTGCGACGGGCGAACGGATGTTTTCGCGGTGGCAGTTCAAAAATCTATTAATGGACGGAGTAGTGGATATCATTCAGCCGGACGTGTCGCATGCGGGAGGAATAACCGAGTGCAAAAAAATCCTGTCGATGGCCGAGGCTTTTGATGTGGCTGCCGCGCCTCACTGCCCGCTGGGCCCCATCGCGCTGGCGGCCTGCCTGCAAGTAGATGCGACCTGTCATAATGCCTTTATCCAGGAGCAAAGCCTGGGTATCCATTACAACCAGGGCAGTGATTTACTGGACTACCTGGCCGACAAATCGGTTTTCAACTATGAAAACGGAAGTGTGAAAATCCCGGATGGTGCGGGTTTGGGCATCACGCTAAACGAAGAACATGTGCGCAAAATGGCCAGGGAAGGTCACAACTGGCGCAACCCGGTATGGCGGCATGGCGACAACAGCGTGGCAGAATGGTAGTGCCTGCCGTACGGCATGAATGATACACGGCCGGAGAAGAAAAAGAGGGGAGGAAGGCAGCAGGCCGGAGAATAAAACAAGGTAACGAATTCGATAACCTAAACTTTTTTTACAAATGGATAATTCCCGAAGAAAATTTCTCTCCTCTGTCAGCATGCTGGCAGCTACTTCCATGGCCTTGCCGTCGTGGGGCTTTGGATTAGGTGATAAAAAATTGCGTGTGGCCCTGGTGGGTACCGGTGTCCGGGGTACCAGCTTTTGGGGCAGGCGGCTACAGCAACACTATAGCCATCTTTTGGAGTTTGTAGGGTTGAGCGATATCAATCCCGGGCGTTTGGAAGCAGCCAAATCCTACATGGGTGTCCAATGCAGGGTTTTTGTGGACTTTGATCAAATGGTGAGGGAGACCCGGCCCGACCTGGTGATCGTGACGACCAAAGACTCCACCCATCACCAGTTTATCATCAAAGGGCTGGACATGGGCTGTGATGTGCTCACCGAAAAGCCGTTAACCATTGACGAGCACAAATGCCAGCAGATTATTGACGCTGAAAAACGCTCAAATAAAAAGTTGATTGTGGGGTTTAACTACCGGTGGAGCCCCTATGCCACCAAGGTAAAGGAATTGCTGATGAAGGAGTCGATTGGCAAAATCACCTCGGTCGATTTTCATTGGTACCTCAATACCTATCACGGAGCCTCGTACTTCCGCAGGTGGCATGGCGAGCGTGATTCGAGCGGTACACTATGGGTACACAAGGCTACCCATCACTTTGACCTGCTCAACTGGTGGCTGGATTCTGATCCCGATGAGGTCTTTGCCTATGGCGATTTGGAGTATTACGGATTTAATGGGCCATTCAGGGGGGACAATTGCCGCACATGTGCCCATCAGAAGGCGTGTGAGTTTTATTGGGACATTACCAAAGACAAGGATATGATGCGGCTGTATGTGGATCATGAAAAACATGACGGCTATATCCGGGACAATTGCCTGTTTCGGGACGATATCAACATTTATGACAAGATGTCGGCGCAGGTCAGATACAAAAACAACATTACCTTGAATTATTCCCTTACAACCTATTCGCCATACGAGGGTTGGCGTGTGGCACTCAATGGTACAAAGGGGCGGATTGAGGCCTGGATTGATATTCCGTATCAGCAAAATGTGTCCGTTTCGCAAGCCGAGTTGCATGCAGCCGAAATGGATCAGGGAAAGAAAGATGCGACCGAATACCAGCCGGTCATTGTCCACCGTTTGTGGGAAGATTTTGAAGTTGAGAAGGTAGCTATTGACCGTAGTGGCCACGGCGGTGGAGATGAGGCCCTTCACGAGAAGATTTTTGAAAAACCCAATGAAAGGGATCCGTTTGAGCGGGCAGCAGGCCTGCGTGACGGTGCCATGTCCAGTCTGATCGGAATAGCTGCGCGCAAAAGCATAGAAAGTGGCCAGCCGGTACGTATTTCGGAGCTAACTACCCTGGAGCCTCGGGCCAAACGCCTGTTGGAAGACTGATTTCAGCGGTTTTCGGACGGACGGGGTGTCATTTCGCCAGTAAGTCGTGGTATCACCCACTGCTGGTTGGTGGCAATTCCCCGTCGGTGATAACACCAACGAGGGCTGGGGTTGGTGATAAATCCGACGAAGGGATGAGTACCCTGCGACAGGAAGGGGAGCGGACGGGACTGGCCATTTGGCAGCTGTACGCCCGTGCTCCGCGCGATGGCCTGCGTGCTGCCCACGCCCGGGGCTAGGTAGCAGGCTCAAGGGCCCTTTACCGGCGTACGCTTTGGAAGTTATTTCGCCACCGGCTCTTCGACCTGTTCCGCAGGGAATGTCGAAGTGGTGATTCGTGAGGGTTTTAATCCGATGCTACAGTGGGTGTTTTCACCCTCTGCTGGTTGGTGGCCTTTCCCCGTTGGTGATAACTGATCCCACCAGCGTTTGCAAGTAGCTCAGTAAGTATATGGATGAAGTTTCTGTTGTGCTTCCGTATATTTAGAAAGTTATCCCAATTTCCCTAAACATTTGGATTGTATTCATGTATGTTATTCCGAATACATCACAGGGTTCAGGTATCTTAATTTTCTTCTTTTTTTCAGGTTGACTTACTTCATGTGTAATTAGTACCCTGTTCTGGACATCCGACAATGCATATGAAATCAAAAATGCATCCGCTTCATCAGCATCTAAAAATTCATTGATTGCTTGTGGTAGGTAGTGATCATTTTTAGAAATCGCCCATGCAGAGATTTGCCCGTA
>JAOUOM010000258.1 GCA_029880385.1 Cyclobacteriaceae bacterium
TTTGAACGCATCAAATTTGGAAATCCTTTTGATCTTTATTTCCGTCAGACGGACGATATCGTCCTGATTTATTTCACGATAAAACTGCGGCTTAAAAGGTGCAAGGCCCTGATCGATGGTAGCGAGGACGGCTTCCCATGTTTCACATTCCTCAATGTCCCGGTAAATTCTGTTTTCAATGAAAATCTTTTCCAGTGATGAGAAAAGTATTTTCTCCAGCAATTCTCCTTTTTTTATTTCAAGCTCCTCACGCAGCAAATCGACCGTTTGATCGATGGAATGTTTCAGGATTTCGGTAACACCCAGAAACTGGGGTTTTTCGTCCATAATCACACAGGCATTGGGCGAAATGGATACTTCACAATCCGTAAACGCATACAGGGCATCGATGGTAATGTCCGGTGATGTACCGGGTGCCAGCGTTATTTGTATTTCCACATCGGCAGCCGTATTGTCCACGACATGCTTGATTTTGATTTTCCCTTTGTCATTGGCCTTCACAATCGACTCAATCAGCGAAGTAGTGGTTGTGCCAAATGGAATGTCTTTGATCAGGAGTGTCTTGCTGTCCTGCTCTTCGATGGTAGCCCGTACACGAACCCGACCACCCCTTTTGCCATCATTGTAATCCGAAACATCGATTTTGCCCCCTGTCATAAAATCCGGGAACAACCGTACCTTTTTACCCTTCAAAATACCGATGGCCGCCTGTATCAGTTCGCAGAAATTATGGGGCAATACTTTGGTCGACAGACCAACGGCAATCCCTTCAACCCCCTGGGCCAACAGCAACGGAAATTTGACGGGAAAAGTGACCGGCTCCTTTTTACGGCCATCATAGGATAATTGCCAACGGGTAGTCTGTTGATTGAAAATCACTTCCAGGGCAAATTTGGACAGTCTCGCTTCGATATAACGCGGTGCAGCTGCCGAGTCTCCGGTTCGAACATCGCCCCAGTTGCCCTGCGTATCGATCAACAAGTCCTTCTGACCGAGGTTTACAATAGCATCCCCGATAGACGCATCACCGTGTGGGTGGTACTGCATCGTACTTCCGATCACATTGGCTACCTTATTAAACCGGCCATCGTCCATTTCCTTCATCGCATGCAGGATACGTCGCTGCACGGGCTTCATGCCATCTTCAATGGCAGGGACGGCTCGCTCCAAAATAACGTATGAAGCATAATCAAGAAACCAATTTTCATACATCCCGGAAACGGGAATCACATCATGTATTTCCTGTTCGTCTGAATAATCTGTCATGATACGGTATAGTGCTTATCAGTTCGTATTGATTTGTGTGTAAGTAACCTTCACTTTTCTTTTCCATGATCCTTTCAATCCCTTTACAGGTAAAACGGAATGAGTGGCCGGATGATTGGTTGCCGTTCTGTGTGTCCTCATATTCCTTCCATAGCTAACAGGTGATCCAAAAAACCCGTGATATAGGGAACAAACCCGGTATAATGCGTATATCCCGTCAAGGGTGTCAGGCTAACCGTACCCGCAGATGCCCCTACTGCCATAAAATGGTCATATGTAGCCTGCGAATTTTGAAAAGGCACTGTCACGTCCGCAGTGCCATGATAGAAAAATACCGGCACCTCCGGAATCCAGCCCAGCAGACTGTTTTCAGTCAACAACGTATTAAATTCATGAAATGCGGTAGTGTCCGGATGCTGGATAAATTCCTGCGTAAGAAAAACGGCCAATGAATCATGTAAGAGGGCATTGATGTCCCCTCCGTCCCGCAGGCCATCAAACACATCCGGAATAACCTGCGCATAGGGTTGTCTGAAAAGGGCCGGATAGAGCCCGGAATCCAGGCCATAATAGTCCTGATAGGACGCAGCCACATACGCGAGGTAAAAAGGCTCATGATAAACTTCCAATCCCACAAGGTAATCGCGCATACCTATCAGGTCATAGCCTCCCGCAGCCGGAAAGGAAGCTTTCAGGTTAAAATATTCCATTCCCTGTTCTTCCACATACTTTTGCGTGGCAAGTGTAGCATAGCCTCCCTGTGAATAGCCCGCCAGGTACAGGTTTTTCGACAGCTTTCGTCCATTTTCATTGGCCAGTTCGGCAGCAGCCCGGATCATATCAGCCACAGCCACGTCAGTGGCTTCCGCAACATAATAAGGATGCATCAGTTCCCTGGATGACCCAAACCCAATGTAGTCCGGAACGGCCACAACAAATCCTGTGGCCGCCAATCCTGCATAAAGCAGGTTTTCGACATCCTGAAGTGGTTTTTGAGAAGGTGCCGAAGCATTATCGGCAATAGTCCCGTGCTGGATACTGATCAACGGAAGGCTTTCCTCCGATTCCGGGATATACACCAGCCCCGATGCCGTGATTGTAGTCCCTTTGTACAGGGTGTTGTACTCGACACGCCACATTTGTGTAGCGTAATTGATTTTTTGTACCGGCAAGTCCAGACCGGAAACCGTAAACAATCCCCTGATATCCCCGGCTGTGCGTGTAAAGACAAATTGTGAGGAGGAAAGGCGCGGCTCCACCGAAAACAAATCAGCCGTGACTTCATCCCGATCACAGGATACGAGTACCAGACAGATCATGGTAAAAAACCAAAGGGATATGTGCCGAAATTTTATCATGCCACCGGGTCGTTGCCCATTACCAGGTCTTTTTCTATTCGTAATTTATCAATGATGAATTGCTGGCGGACGGGCGTGTTTTTGCCCATATAAAAATTCAACAGTTCATTGATCTTGGTGTCTTTTTGCAAAATGACCGGTTCCAGCCGTATGTCTTCCCCGATAAACCCTGCAAATTCATTGGGGGAAATCTCCCCTAGTCCTTTAAACCGTGTGATTTCAGGTTTTCCTCCCAATTTGTCCACGGCAGCCTGTCGTTCCGTTTCGCTGTAACAGTAGATGGTTTCTTTTTTATTGCGCACACGAAACAAAGGCGTATCCAATATATACACATGACCGTTTCGAACGAGTTCGGGAAAAAACTGGAGAAAATACGTCAAAAGCAACAACCTGATGTGCATGCCGTCTACATCGGCATCCGTAGCGATCACTATTTTCCGGTAGCGCAAACCTTCCAGGCCGTCTTCGATGTTGAGTGCGTGCTGCAGGAGGTTAAACTCCTCATTTTCATACACAACTTTCTTGGTATGTCCGAAACAGTTGAAGGGTTTTCCCCTAAGGCTAAAAACTGCCTGGGTCTGCACATCGCGTGATTTGGTGATGGAGCCACTGGCCGAATCCCCTTCGGTAATAAAGACCATGGTATTGTTCATTTTGTCCTCATCACCTTTTTTATCACTCAGGTGGATACGGCAATCCCTCAATTTTTTATTGTGCAGATTGGCCTTTTTGGCCCGCTCGTTAGCCAGTTTTTTGATCCCGGCGATTTCCTTTCGTTCGCGTTCCGATTGGAGTATCCGCTTCAGCAGGGCATCCGCCACTTCCGGGTTGCGATGCAGGTAATTGTCCAGTTCGGTTTTCAAAAAATCATTGACAAATGTCCGCATGGTAGGTCCATCCGGTGCGACATTTAATGAACCCAGTTTTGTTTTGGTCTGGCTTTCAAATACCGGCTCCTGCACCCGTACGGCAATGGCTGCCACGATACTGCCCCGTATATCGGATGCATCAAAATCCTTTTTGTAAAATTCCCGGATGGTCTTCACTACTGCTTCGCGAAAGGCAGCCAGGTGTGTCCCTCCCTGAGTTGTATTTTGGCCGTTGACAAACGAATAATATTCCTCCCCATACTGGTTGGCATGGGTCATGGCCATTTCAATATCATTTCCCTTTAGGTGAATGATGGGATATCGAAGGTTTTCCTCGTCACTTTTGTGCAGAAGCAGGTCTTTGAGACCATTTTCTGAGTGAAATTTATTTCCGTTGAGGCTTAGCGTGAGGCCCGCATTGAGATAGGCATAGTTCCAGATCAGGTTGTCCAGGTAATCCGGTATAAAGTGAAAGTTTTTGAAAATCGTGTTATCCGGTTCAAATGCCACGAAGGTACCGTTCCGCTCTTCGGTTGTCGTCTCGGCAGCATCGAGTGTGATTTCACCCCTGCAAAACTCCGCGACCTTGGTCTTTCCGTCACGAAACGACTGTACCTTGAAATAACTGGAAAGAGCATTCACTGCCTTGGTACCCACGCCATTTAATCCTACCGATTTTTGAAAGGCACCTGAATCATACTTACCACCCGTATTTATTTTTGACACACAATCCACCACTTTGCCCAGGGGTATTCCCCTGCCATAGTCCCGTACTTCTACCCGGTGGTCGGTTACCTTGATGGCAATGACCTTGCCGTAGCCCATCATATGTTCATCAATGCTGTTGTCAATGGCTTCTTTGACCAGCACATAAATACCGTCATCCAGGGCCGAACCATCACCCAATTTTCCAATGTACATACCCGGACGGAGACGGATATGTTCTTTCCAGTCAAGTGATTTTATACTGTCCTCGGTATAGCTTGCCTCAACTTGCGCCATGGTAATTTTTTGGATTAAACGAACTTTTAAAACGAATAAAGCGGGAATTTATATAAAAATTCGATGACACCTTATGTCAAAGAATTCCCGAAATTGGAGTATTGATTAAAATAAAAGCAGGTAATGTGTTGAAAATTAAT
>JAOUOM010000260.1 GCA_029880385.1 Cyclobacteriaceae bacterium
GAAGATTTTGCTTTCAGTGAAGATCATCGGGAAGCGATGCTCACTCAATTGGCAGTAAAGTTAAATAAAACGCGAACAGAGCTGGAAAACCTCTTTGCCGAAATGCAGCGTTTTTGATGTCTCACATGCCTGTTTATATTCTTGTCATTATTACTTCCCAACGAGTATTCTGCCCATACTGATGGGTTTTACCAGATAAACCACGTCAAATCATCCGGTCACGCCCGTATTAGAAAAAAATATATTGTAACTATTTTACTATGATTAATTACTCAACTGCAGACCACAAATTTACCTATGTGTGGAAAAAGTACCGGCCTGCTATTTTGAACCTGATGGTAGCTTCTGCTGATGGCCCTCAGACGTATCAATTGTCAAATCATGAATTCAAGGATATACACCCCAAGGAAAAAAGTGGGTACTCGTTCAACCTACAGGTGTTTCAGGGCAAAGCAATCAACAATATAAAAACTTCGACAATGGCCAAAGACCTGCTCCTCATCCTCCAGCAGTCCAAAACCGTGTCGGAACTTACCGACGTGTCTACCTATGAATTTGTTCTTGACAAACAATTTGTCCTGCACATAAGCCAGTCAGCTGCACCAGAAGCATCCGACGCAGACGCAGAGTAGGGGATTTGCCCCGGCTTTTTAAGGTCGGGGCAAAATAAATCCGTCACATCCTACCGAAAGCCCGTGCAATTGACCTACATTCCGGCTTTTATCTGTCTAACCACTTTCCCCCTGTGACATGACGTCAACCATGCTAGTGCTTTTTTCCATGGCCGCTTTGGCCGGATTGTGGTTTCTGTTTTTCATCTTGCCCATCAACTTATGGATTACGGCCGTTTTTTCTGATGTCCGGGTCAGCCTCATCAACCTGGTCTTTATGCGGTTTCGCAAGGTACCTCCCGGGCTGATTGTCCGGTCACTGATACTGGCTACCAAGGCCGGCATCAAAGGCATTACAACCGAACAACTGGAAACGCATTTTCTGGCACATGGCCACCTCGAACAGGTAATCAAGGCTTTGATAGTGGCCGACAAAGCCAATATCGGGCTTGATTTCAAACAGGCCACGGCCATCGACCTGGCAGGACGCGATGTGCTCCGAGCTGTCCAGCTGTCGGTGACCCCCTATATCATTCGTGTACCCGCCATTACGGCCGTATCGGTAGATGGTATTCAACTCATCGCCGAAGCACGGGTAACCGTTCGAACCAATATTCGCCAACTGGTAGGGGGTGCTGGCGAAGAGACCATCCAGGCGCGGGTAGGGCAGGGCATAATTTCCCGCATCGGGGCTGCTGCCAATTACATGGAAGTATTGGAAAAACCAGAAGAAATATCAAAAAGAGTTCTCGAAAATGGTCTGGATGCCGGTACGGCTTTTGAAATTCTCTCCATCGATATTGCGGATATCAACATTGGCCATAACATTGGGGCCAAACTGCAAATCGACCAGGCACAGGCCGACCTTGACATTGCCAATGCCAAAGCCGAAGAACGACGCAGCATGGCCGTGGCCCTCGAACAGGAAATGCGGGCCAAAGTACAGGAAGCACGCTCCAAAGTGATTATAGCGGAAGCCGAAATACCCATGGCCCTGTCCCATGCATTCCGAAAAGGACGCTTTTATAAGTAACAGGCTGACCACTATTGCATCCGATGCATTAAATTAGGCCTTACCGCTGTTTGTAGGGCGTTGTTACCTCTATCCGGTTGTTGTCCGGATCCACCGTTTCAAATTCATAATAACCATCCCCGGTTTTGCGGGGCCCTTTCAGTATCGGAAAACCGGCCGCTCGTACTTCCCGTGCTTTTGCCTCTACTTCGTCCATCGTGTCTACCTCAAAGGCAAAATGGATGAGCCCCAGGTGCTGGGCCTGAAGTGTATCATTTTGATTGACCGGAATATCCGGCCTGTACATCAGTTCCAGTCTGGCACCCGAGCCGAAACGGATAAAATAGCTTTCGAAGGAATTGGAAGGATTCGTGTATTTTTCGTTTGAAATTCCTCCAAAATACGTGATATAGTATGTCCTCAGTGCTTCGAGTTGGGGCGTCCACAGGGCCAGGTGTTCCAGTTTCATTTGTCGTATCAGGCTTAAAAGATCAGTTGCAGTACATAATAAAATAGCGACGGGCAGAGCAGGCAGCCCAGCCCGGTATAAAAGGTAGCCGTGATGGCTCCATAGGGTACCAGTTTGGGGTTAGTGGCAGCCAATCCGGCAGTTACCCCGCTGGAGGTACCCAGCAACCCACCAAATACAACGGCCGCGTGTGGGTTGTCCAGCCCGATCCTGCCGGCAATCAACGGTGTGCCGACAGTGGTCACGATGGTCTTGACCACCCCCGCCGCAATGCTGATGGCAATCACGTCTGACGATGCCCCAAGTGCCGTACCCGTCACCGGTCCCACGATGTACGTACAGGCACCTGCCCCGATGGTGGCCAGACTCACTACGTCCGTATACCCCAGCACGACCGCCATGGTCACACCCAACACAAACGAAAGGGTAACACCGGCAAACAGGGATACCATACCCGCCAGTCCGGCCTGCCTGATTTTGGAAAGATCCGCACCCATTGCTGTGGCCACTACCGCAAAATCACGCAGCATGGATCCGCCCAAAAGGGCCATTCCGGCAAATAAGGGCACATCAGCCAGGCCCTTTTTGTCACCAAAAAAAGCCAGTCCGAGACCGGCAATTACCGCCAGTGCCACGCCCGGCAGTTTCTTTCTGAACAGGTGCTTTGAGATCCAAAACGATGCATACATCACACTGCCCACGAACAGGAAGGCAAATAATAGTCCGTTGCTACCGATTACTTTTTCTACTATTTCCATGGCTTAGCTGGCTGGTGGGTTTGGTTCCGTTTGTTTCCCGATCCGTGAAAGCACCGGCACCAGCAGAAAGCCCGCCAGTGTGGCCGATATACCCGCCAACAAGGCCACAGGCCCACCCGAAAGTGCTGCTTTTACATGTTGGGTTGCCGCCATGGCCACTACGATCGGAATGTACATGGCACTCCAAAACAAGATCCCTTTTTCCGTATCATCCTCCAGCCAGCTTACCCGGCGCATAAAGGCCGTGAGCAGGATCAGCAGGATCATGGCAAAGCCTACACCTCCTACATCACCTTCGATTCCCATCCATGACCCAAGCAGGTTGCCGGCGAGTTTGCCGACAAGAAAACAAAATGCCAATAAGGCTACACCGTATATTTTCATTGTTCACTTGGTTTTTGGTCTGTAAACATTTTTTTAAGTTCCTTTTTGGTCACCTTACCCATCTCATTACGCGGCAGTTCGTCGAGAAACAGGTAATGACGGGGTGTCTTGTAATCCGGCAACTGACCCCTGAGCCAGCGCGACAGCTCATCCGTTTCCACCGGGCCACCCACTACCAGTCCGGCTACCACACGCTCGCCCCAGGTGTCATCCGGTATCCCCACGACGGCACAATCCCGGACAGCCGGATGTGTACGAAGTACTTCCTCAATTTCCAGTGCCGATAGTTTATAGCCGCCCGATTTGATTATGTCCACCGAGTTACGTCCCAATATCCGGTAACTCCCGTTTTCCACGACTGCCAGGTCGCCGGTCCTGAACCAGCCATCTTCCGTAAAGGCCTCCGAGGTAGCCGCCGGATTTCCCCAATATTCAAGAAATACAGTTGGTCCCTTTACCTGTATTTCCCCCGGTGAGTCCCCATGTACCGGTTCGCTGTTTTCACCTGCCAGACGTACCTGTACCGATGGCAGTGGCTGGCCGATACATCCTGGCCTGCGCTCCCCATCGTAGGGATTGCTGATGGCCATTCCGATTTCTGTCATCCCATAGCGCTCCAGCAATGTGTGGCCGCTTACGGTCTGCCATTCTTCCAGTACCCGCACAGGCAGGGCAGCCGAACCACTCACCATCAGGCGGAGCCCGGACAGGGCATGGGTCAAAGCTGATTTTCCAGCCTCGTCCAGTTCGTTCCAGCGGGCTATCAATTTGTGGTAGATGGTAGGCACAGCCATAAACAGCGTTATGTTGCCCCGCCCAAAACGATCAAACACCTCATCGGCATCAAATTTTGGCAAAAACTCACAGCAGGCACCACTCCATAGCGCACAGCACAACACATTGACGATCCCGTGCACATGATGCAGCGGCAAGACATTGACAATGTAATCTCCGGGCACCCATTTCCAGGCCTCCACCAGGCTCAGCACCTGTGCCGACAGGTTGGCATGTGTGGTCACGACTCCCTTGGGTCTGCCGGTTGTGCCACTGGTGTAGAGGATCATCGCCCGTCGGCGGGCATCTACCTGCGGCAGGGCTCCGGTTTGTTGGGTCACTGTCATTTCTTCCAATCGGATCAGCCGCAACCCATCCCGGTCGGCTAGTGGAGCCAGTAGTGCGTCAAAAGTGCCACTGTAGACAAGGATGGCTGCATTCGTGTCATCCAGCACATAGCGGATAGAGGGCAGTGGGTGTTTGTCACACAAGGGAACGGCAATTCCCCCTGCACGCCAGATGCCCCACTGCACGGCGACATAGTCAAATCCCGCAGGGAGCAGAAAAGCCACCCGTGCCTCGTTCAGGTCGTCAAGGTTGCCCAGTAATTGCCGGGCTACG
>JAOUOM010000259.1 GCA_029880385.1 Cyclobacteriaceae bacterium
AAGGGTACCTACAGCCCCGCCCAGTACGGACTCTGCACGAAAGGCATCTTCAAAAATCAATAAAAAAGAGGGCAATACCTGGGAAGCATTTACCACCAAAATGGCCACTACGCTTAACGTATACATGATTACCATAATGGGCACAAGCCGTGAGGCCCAATAGCCAATGCGTGAAATACCTCCAAAAATCACAAGGGCCGTCAGTATGGTTATGACTACACCTACTGTCAGGTTGGTGTACACATTTACGTCCCCTCCGTTGGGCACCCATATGATGTCATTAAATGCCGCTACAATCTGGTTCGCCTGAAAAACGGGAGTCGCCCCAAAAAAGCCCGCTACCGAAAAAAAGACGGCCAGCGGATACCACTTCTTGCCTAAGCCTTCGGTAATCACGTACATCGGACCGCCCTGCAGGTTCCCTTCTGAATCGATCCCCCTGTACATGACCGCCAGTGTATTGGTAAAAAACTTTGTCGCCATACCAAAAAATGCACTAATCCACATCCAAAACAACGCCCCCGGCCCGCCGGTCGCAATGGCCACGGCCACACCACTAATGTTACCCATCCCGACCGTAGCGGCTATATGCCCGGACAATGCCTGAAAATGACTGATTTCACCCGGATCATTGGGGTCGTCATATTTTCCTCGTAGCACATTGATGCCATGGCCAAAATATTTGAACGGCAAAAAGCCGGAATATAGCATAAAGTATACGCCTCCGCCCAGTAATAAAACCAACAAGGGCATGCCCCATACAAAATTGGCACCGGCAACTACCCATTCTTCCACGTGTTCAATCATTATTCACTTTTTTCGTTTGTCGTTTCCACCGATGGCAAAGCCAGAAAAGGATACAAATACTGCCAGACAGTCTGAGCCAGTATTTCATGCCCCTCGGGTGTAGGATGGATGCCGTCACTCAGGTTTAACGAAGGATTTCCAGCCACCCCATCCAGCAAAAATGGAATAAGACTCGACTGGCTTTCCTGTGCAAGTGCCGCATACAAGCCACGAAACTGGGCGGTATAGTCCGCTCCCAAGTTTGGCGGCACTTCCATGCCGGCTACAATCACCTTAACGTTGGGGTTGGCTGCCGTCACTTTTTGAAGTATGCCTTTCAGGTTGACGAGTGTCTGGTCTAGCGGCAATCCCCTTAGTCCATCGTTGGCACCCAGCTCCAATACAAAAATATCCGGGACGGTTTGAAGCACCCATTCGATCCGTGCCAGCCCGCTCGCACTCGTTTCCCCACTCAGCCCGGCATTGACCACCTGATAGTTGTAGCCCAGTGAGTCCAGCCAGTCCTGGATAATAGCGGGAAATGCATCGTCCATGTCCAGTTGATAACCTGCGGTTATGCTATTTCCAAAAAACAAGATAACAGGCCTTTGTTTATGTGCGGGTAACATTTCGGACACAGCCTGCTGCACTTCCTTTGGTTGTTGAGTAGGTGGGCTACAGGCCCATATCAATCCAAAAAGTGACAAGCTAACAAGGATATTCTTCATAATTTCGCTCAAGAAGTTTCGAATATACAAAACATGGGATAGGACAGATCGTTTTATCCTGTTAAATCCAACCAGATGCCCATCATTTTAAGTGTTAAAAACGTGAGCAAAACCTACCAAAGCGGCCTGCGCGCGGTAAAGGTGCTCGATTCCATTTCATTCGATATTGAGGCCGGGACATCCGTCGCCATCGTGGGCCCGTCAGGGAGTGGCAAAACTACGTTGCTGGGCCTTTGCGCCGGACTTGACCGGGTGTCGGATGGTGCGATCACCCTCAATCAGACGTTGCTAAATCCCCTCAGTGAAGACGGACTGGCACGTGCCAGAAATGAATGGGTAGGCTTTATTTTCCAAAATTTTCAACTCATCCCTACGCTGACCGCCCTCGAAAATGTACAGGTACCCCTCGAATTGAGGGGAGACAAAGGTGCCAGAGCCAAATCGCTACAGTTGCTGGATCGTGTGGGATTATCCGACCGCATCGATCATTACCCCTCCCAACTGTCGGGTGGCGAGCAGCAACGGGTAGCCATTGCACGGGCATTTTCCAATGACCCAAAAATCCTGTTCGCAGACGAGCCCACGGGCAACCTGGATCAGGAAACGGGCACTTCAATCGATGGCTTGTTATTTGAAATGAACAAGGAAAAAGGCACCACATTGGTCATCGTGACACACGACATGGAGCTGGCGGCGAAAACCAGTCGCACAATCCGGCTAAAAGGAGGAAAAATAGTCCAGTGACCAACATGAAAGAAAATACCAAGACCCCTTCCCTGCTTTACACGTTTGAATGGCTGATAAAAATGGCCTGGCGGGATAGTCGCAAAAGCAGGGGCAAACTTGTCCTTTTCATTGCATCCATTTCATTGGGGATTGCCGCACTTACAGGTATTTCTTCCTTTCGCGAAAACCTGTTGACCGAAATCGACAATCAGGCCAAAAGCCTGCTGGGTGCAGATTTTCTGGTGCAGGGAAATGCCCCGCTTCCCGACAGCCTTTTTTATTCCTTTCATGCCCTTAGCCGTTCATCCTCACGCGAAATATATTTTGCCTCCATGATCTATTTTCCCCGAACGGATGGTACACGCTTGGTCCAGGTGCGTGCACTGGAAGGTGATTATCCGTATTACGGTGAAATAGGCACTGACCCCATTCCTGCGTCCCAGTCATTCCAATCGGGCAAATATGCCCTGGTCGACGAAAAATTAATGATCCAGTATAATGTGGAAACCGGCGATTCGATCCGTGTAGGATCCACAGGCTTTGTTATTACGGGTAAAATCAAACAGGTTCCGGGCCAGTCCAGCATGGGGTCTTCTGTTTCTCCGGTGGTATATATCCCCATGGCGTACCTGGATGATACCCAGCTCATACAAAAGGGAAGCCGGGTAAATTACCTCACGTATTTTCAGTTTCACCCCGACATTGATACGTCAAGAGTCTGGGAAAGTGCCCGCAAAACTGCCGAAGACAAGGGATTTGATGTAGAAACCATTGAAGACCGTAAAGAAAATACGGGCCGTTCCTTCAAAGACCTTTCCTCTTTTCTTGAGTTGATTGCCTTTGCCGCTCTGTTACTGGGTTGCCTGGGTGTATCCGGTTCGGTTTATGTCTATGCCCAGGGCAAAATAGAATCCGTTGCCATCCTGCGATGCCTGGGTATGAAATCCCGTCAGGCAATCAGTATTTACCTCATTCAAATTGTCTCCTTTGGCCTGACAGGGGCTTTAATGGGAAGTTTACTGGGGGTCGTCATTCAAATGTACCTGCCCCGGATAGCGGCAGGGTTCCTGCCTGTCGACCTTATCCCGCATATTTACTGGCCTGCTATCGTGGCCGGGCTGGTCATCGGATTGGTCATTTCATTCCTGTTTGGCCTCCTTTCACTCCTCAGCCTTCGAAAAATCAGTCCGTTAACGGCATTGCGATTTGAAGTCGAAACGATCAAAAGCTGGAAGGACCCCTGGGCCATTGCCGTGGCCATTTCGATCCTGTTTTTCATTTTCGTCGCGCTGTGGGTACAGTTGGGCCATGCAATGGATGCCCTGAGCTATTCGGGTATTTTACTGGGTTCGATTGTGCTGCTGATGCTTTTGGGAAAAGGCCTTACCTGGGCAATCCGTAAGATGTTGCCCCCAGCACTCCCTTTTGCCTGGCGCCAGGGCCTGAGCAACCTGTACCGGCCGCATAACCAGACCATTACCCTGATCACTACGCTGGGTTTGAGCACGGCTTTTTTGGGGATGTTGTATTTTATGCAGGCATTGCTCGTTCAGCGCATTACCCTCACAGGCAAGGATGACCGACCCAATACAATCCTGTTTGACATCCAAAGCCACCAGGTGGCCGCAATCCGGGAACTGACGAAAGAATACGACTTGCCTGTATTGCAGGAAGTACCCATTGTCACCATGCGTTTGATTGAAATCAACGGACAATCCAAGGACCAAGCCGAAAAAGACACCCTTAACCCCATCCCTGACTGGGCATATAACCGGGAATACCGGATTACCTACCGTGATTCCTTAATTAACTCCGAAACATTGGCCGGGGGGATATGGTCAGGCAAAGCCGTGAAACCCAGTGACAGTATTTTTATCTCCATTTCCAAAGGGTTTGCTGAAAGCCTGAACCTGGAGCTGGGTGATGAACTTCTCTTCAATGTCCAGGGAGCCATGATCCGCACATACATCGGTAGTTTCCGTGACATTGACTGGCGGCGGGTACAAACCAATTTTCTAGTTGTTTTTCCGACGGGCGTGCTTGAGAAAGCCCCTCAGTTTCACGTACTCATTACCCGCGTGCAGGAAGGATCCGTTTCGGCACGGTATCAGCAGGCAGTGGTACGTCAGTTTCCCAACGTTTCGGTAATCGACCTGGAGCTGATATTAAAAACATTGGAAGAAATACTGGGCAAAGTCGCCTTTGTCATTCAGTTTATGGCTTTGTTCAGCATCGGAACAGGACTGGTCGTAATGATCAGCAGTATTGTGCTCAGCAAGTACCAGCGTATGCAGGAAAACGTACTACTGCGTACGCTTGGCGCATCCCAATCCCAACTATGGAAAATCATTGCGGCCGAATACGTTACATTAGGAAGCATGGGTGCCCT
>JAOUOM010000261.1 GCA_029880385.1 Cyclobacteriaceae bacterium
GGTCATCAAAGACAAGTGGCAGCTTTTTGGTGTTTTCGATGTCCCATATGCGTGCCGTTCGGTCTCTGCTGGTTGTCAGGAGTAGTCCGTCGCCCGGATGAAACTCTACATCCGTAATGGCAGAATGATGGCCGGAGATTACCCGCAAGACCTGGTGGTTTTCTAAATCCCATAAGATGATGTCCCCTTTTTCGCGTCCGATAGCAAGGGTTTTGTGGTTATGACTGATCGCCATGGCGTTGATCGCTGTGGGTTCGTCAAAGCGATGATTTACCCGGCCTATTTCATCCCATATATCCAGGGTGCCTTTTTCGGTGCCCGTAAAAACCCTGTCTTCGATGGGGTGTACGGCGATGGAAATGATTTTTTCTTTTGATTTGCCAATGATCGTGGTATCCGTTTTGAACCCCTTTACCGTCAAATTCCCCTGAGTATCAGCTGAAATATATTGTTGACGGCCCGGGACAAAAATGGCGGTTTGCACAGGTACCGGATCCGAAAAATGGGAGGAAGATTCCGTGTTCAGTTTATCCAGCGTTACCAGGAAAATACCCTTTTCACGGGCTACAACCATCAGAAACTTTCCATCATCGCTCAAATCAATGGAACGGATGAGGTGTTTGCCTTCATAGACTATTTCCGGGATACCATTGATATTGTTCAGGTTCCATTTTAACACCCGGCCATCCGATCCGGCCGAATAAAACACGTTGGGATCCATCCCGAATTTGATGGACACCACGGATTCGGAATGTCCCAGTGCCTGGTTAAAAAAATTGGTGTTTTCACTTTTTAAATACTTATTGGCTTCATACAAGGCTGTATACAGGTTGAAATGTGACACGTATTTTTCGCCGCTGATGCCGGACCAAATATTGTACGCCTGCCTTGCCACGAGTGCCTTTCTTTCGGGATCATAGTTTGGGATCAGAATGGATCGCAATGACATGGATTGAATGAGCTCGGTATAGGCCAGGGACTGGATGGATTGTTCCAGACTATCAATTTTTTTCGCTAAAAATTCTTGTGTGTCCGGCGATTCCTGTGGGAATACGGCAATGGGTGAAAAAGAAAAAATCAAGAAAAAAAAACAGAGATTTTTCATTTCGCAAAATTTTATTTCATCAATGTATCGGATAGGCATGCCTATGATGACCTGTAATAGTGCCTGACTGAAAAGCCTATTACTTTATAAGTTATGAAAAATTTTATACTTTTCACTTATTGCCACCTATTAATTTGGATGTCTGCTTTTGACAAAGGATTAAATTTCCTCTTCCTCTCCCCCGATTTTATAGAGAAGGTCTATTTTGTATGTGAATCCCGCATAGCCTGTGCATGGAAAAAGTATCTTTGGGATTTTTAAATAGGGCAAATGGGTCAACAATCAAATACATATGATGCTATCGTGATTGGCTCGGGTATATCCGGGGGATGGGCAGCAAAGGAATTATGTGAGCAGGGACTGAAAACACTGGTTTTGGAGCGGGGAAGGGATATTGAGCACCTGACGGACTATCCTACAGCCCAAATGCACCCGTGGGAGTTTGCCCATCGTGGGGAAATGCCACGAAAATTCCTGGAAGAAAATCCGCTAATAAGTAAAGCGGCAGGGTTTGGGGAAGATACGGCCCATTTTTTTATCGAGGACAAGGATCATCCATATATCCAGGACAAACCTTTTGATTGGATACGTGGGTATCAGGTTGGTGGCCGCTCGTTGATATGGGGACGAGCATGCCAACGGTGGAGTGAATATGAGTTTACGTCCCCTGAGCGATTTGGCTATGGTATGGCGTGGCCTGTTGGATACGAAGACATAGCTCCCTGGTATTCGCATGTGGAGAAATTTATTGGTGTTTGTGGGAATGCCGATGGAATAGCGTCTATGCCTGATGGCGAGTTTTTGCCACCGTTTGAATTGAATTGTGTGGAACGGGATTTGCAGCAAAAAATAAAAAAACACTATGGCAATCGCTACATGGTGCAAGGCCGATGGGCACAGCTGACAGAGCCGACAGATATCCACCTGCAACAGGGACGAGGTGCCTGCCAGTCGCGTAACCTCTGCATGCGTGGTTGTCCGTATGGTGCCTATTTTAGTTCGGTTACCTCTACATTGCCCTGGGCCAAAAAGACCGGTAACCTGACCATTCGCCCGTTTTCGGTCGTACATTCCATTTTGTACGATGAGACCACAGGAAAAGCCCGGGGCGTAAAAGTGATCGATGCAGTATCCAGAGAAGAAATGGAGTTTGAAGCCCGGGTCATTTTTGTTAATGCATCGGCACTAAACACCAACCTGATTTTGCTTAACTCAAGATCTCCCCGATTTCCAAATGGACTGGGGAATGATAACGGGTTATTGGGCAAATACATCGGATTTCATATCTATAGGGGATGGGTGGGAGCCGAAATGGAAGGCTATGAAGATAGTTATTATTACGGACGAAAACCCTCTGAACCAATATTGGCCAATTACCGCAACCTGAAAAGCCAGGACACGGATTATGTTGGTGGTTTTACCACGTTTATGGGTGCGTATCGATCCAGGGCCAGTCAATCGGATCTGTCAGAGGAGATCGGAGCTGCCTATAAAGAAGCCCTCTCGGAACCGGGACCATGGCGCGTATATATGTATATGCAGGGCGAAACGATCATGAAAGAAACAAACCGCGTTTCACTAAGTCCGGATCAGACCGACCAGTGGGGCATTCCTTTGCTTGTGACATCTGTCAGTTATGACGAAAATGATGACAAAATGGTCGCGGACTTTTTGCAGCAAAGTGTGGAAATGCTGGAAGTGGCGGGTTGTAAAAACATTGAAGCCTATGATAGTAAGCAGGCACCAGGACTTGATATTCACGAGATGGGAGGAGTGCGAATGGGCCGTGACCCTGCCCGGTCATTGCTGAATGAATGGAACCAGCTTCATTTATGTAAAAATGTATTTGTAACGGACGGAGCCTGCATGACAAGTACGGGAAATCAAAGTCCGTCCATACTCTACATGGCCCTTACAGCAAGGGCTGCCAATTATGCGGCAAGCGAATGGAAAAAAGGAAATTTATAAGAATCGAACTATGGATCGAAGGGAAGCGTTAACAGCGACAGCATGGCTTTTTGGCAGTGCAATTGTCGGAGGGGCAGGTTTTTTATCTGCCTGCAATCCGACATCCCGGACGGGTGCCACATTTCGTGAGGAGGATTTATCATTGTTGGACGAGGTTGGGGAAACCATTCTGCCTGCCACGGCTTCATCGCCAGGGGCAAAGGCCGCCGGTATTGCAGCATTTATGCACATAATCGTACGTGACTGCTATTCGGATGACGAGCAATCTGTTTTTTTTAGTGGGATTGGGGATATTGATCTTCGGGCAAAAAAGCAGTACGGTAAGACGTTCCGGATGTTGTCGCCGGAAGAAAAACACAGGATGGTGGTACAGTTGGATGTGGAGGCCAAACAAAAGCAGGAAGGTATTCCTCATTATTTCACCTTGATGAAGCAACTGACTATTTGGGGGTATTTTTCTTCAGAGCCTGGTTGTACCCGGGCACTACGATATGTGCCAGTCCCGGGCCGATACAAAGGTTGTGTACCCTATACAAAAGGGGAGGGCGCCTGGTCATAATGTTGATTTAGTCGATCTATACAAAAGATTATTGCTAGTTTTGAGTGTTGGTGTTACTAAAAAGTTGAATTTTTTAAAATGAGAAGAAGAACATTTGTGTGGCTGTCGATGGCCGGTCTATTGGCCGGGGGTCTACCGATAGCAGGGTATTTCAGGAATAAACAGGTTAAAAATCAGTTGGCACACCCCTTACTACTTTCAGGTATTTTTGATGAAGCAACTTTGCGGCAAATAGGAGAAACCTACCGGGGCCAAAATCCGGGCGAACAAACGGAGGAAGTATTGGAACAAAAAATCACCGAACAATTTGCTGACACTCCCTTTGAGGGTGTTCATCTGGGCCAGATAGAGAGCCTGATAAATTCAGCCATAAAGGCCGATTTCGCAGAAAACCGGACGGTTTTGGTGAATGGATGGGTATTGTCACAGACAGAAGCCCGTCAATGTGCCCTATTTTCAATGACACAACAGAATTAGATATGCATATCGATGCGAGAACGCTCCCTAACGGGACTACAATAGAAGGGGATATATGTATCATTGGAGCCGGAGCTGCGGGCATCAGTCTGGCTTTGGAATGGGCAAATACTCCGTATAAGGTAATTTTATTGGAATCAGGAGGATTTCAGATCGAATCACAAATTCAGGATTTGTACCGGGGCAAGTCCATTGGCCAGCGCTATTTTCCATTGCAATCGGCCAGGCTTCATTATTTTGGCGGTACTACCGGTCATTGGGCCGGGTTTTGTTCGACATATGACGAAATTGATTTCAAAAAAAGGGATTGGGTACCCAATAGTGGTTGGCCTATTTCACGTACTGATCTGGATCCGTTTTATCAAAGGGCCCATTCGGTACTGGAACTGGGCCCTTTTGAGTATGATATGGATTACTGGAAGAAAAAGGATCCTTCCCTGAAGTCCCTTCCTTTCGATAAAGAGGTGTTGTATGATAAGGTGTGGCAGTTTAGTACCCCAACCCGTTTTGGAACAAGGT
>JAOUOM010000262.1 GCA_029880385.1 Cyclobacteriaceae bacterium
TCAAAGGAAAGCCCGGTGTCCAGAAAGTCGATACAGCGCGAAAAGACAGACCGCTTAAATTCAAGCATAAAAAGTTTGCGTTTTTTGGACGCAACAAACAGCCCACGAACCCCTATCAATAGGATGGTCCACCCCACCAGCCATACCAGGCCAATGTGCATGACAGTAGTCGCCTCATCGCGGTAGTAGATTTCGGTATCGATATAATAGACCAGGAAGGTAAACCCAAGGATGAGGGGTATGGGAACAAATACCATGGCCCAGAACTTGCCCGTGCTCGGCACGCGTGCCTCATAGTCTTTTTTGAGCTGACCGAGACCGGGTTTGATTTCCTTTTTCCAATAGGCTTCAAATTCGCTGAGACTTTTCATTGTCTGATTTGTTTTTGATGGTTAAACGCATTGACCGGAGACCTGCCTCCAAAAAAAGCAGCCTGTCTGCATGCAGCAAAAGTGACGAACAGACAGGTCTGTCACGGGTGTTTATTTTTTCAAAAGGTACTTGCGCACCAGCCAGATAACGGCACACAAAAAATAGAGGATTCCAGCCAGTAAAGCAGCCAGAAAGAGGGCCATTCCGGCCATTTCATCAAATTGACTGGCTCCCAGGGTAAAACCCCACACACAAAACAAGGTAAGTGCTATGGCTGGGATAAGAAGGACGGTGTAAACGATTTTGATAACCATGACGTAAGGTGTTAGTTTGACTTATTTGATATGTTTTTTTCTCCGCGACCGGCGCCATAGGAGAAAGGTGATAAGAAAAAGAAAGCATGACACAAAGCCACTGAAAAGGGGGAAAATTCCATCCCACCCGGCAAAGTACGATGAGCCTTCTGCTGTATACAGCCCATAATAGGCAAACGCACCCAACAGCAAGGCAACAACAAACAAAAAATAACGGACTAGTTTAAAAAACATGGTTTGATCCTTTACTAAAAAAAATGACGAAACCTGTTATCTGGCCGTGCCATAAACGGGTGAAACCCAGGCTTCTGCCGACATGTATTTGCTGGCACTTGCCCAGCGTATACCCCGCTTGAGCATTTCGATGGCATCGGGCACATCGGTAATATGCGACAGATTGTGTCCGACGGACGTATAAAATATCCTGCCCTTTCCATACATTTTTTTCCAGGTGACAGGGATCACGCAGCCATCGATCCAGGGATTGACGGCTCCCGAAAAGCGGGTAGTGGCGAGCACTTTTACATTCGGATCGATGTGCATGTAGTATTGTTCACTGTTCATGGCAAAATCCCCGAGCCCTGCGGTGATTTCATCTTCCTGATCGACTATGTTGACGTCATAGCCAATCACGCCTCCGGGATGTGCCACCCATTGTCCGCCGGTCATAAACTGATAGTCGACGTTATTACGAAAGGCATCGCACATGCCGCCATGCCAGCCGGCCATTCCCGTCCCGTTTCGTACAGCCTCTACCAAGCCTTTTTCCTGCTCACTGGTAATCTGCGACATGGTAAAAATTTGCACGACCAGGTCTATGCTGTCCATCAATTTCTTATCGGTATAGGGCTCAAGGTTGGGAGATAGCACCACCTCGGCACCGGATGTTTTCATCCAGGGTGTCAGGAAATCGACAAATTTCTGTGGCTCATGGCCATCCCATCCCCCATAGGTAAAGAGTACCTTACGTCCCTTGAGCGAAGGGAGCGGAACAGCGGCCTTTGGATTATTTTCACTTGCCCGAATGGAAAGGGGCCATGCGCCCATGGCACCCATGGTAAGTGCCTTTGCGATGAAGTTTCTACGGCTAGGGTTTTTCATTTTTCAAAAAACTATTTAACTGTAACATAAAAAATACACCTTAAAAATCGCAGAAAAACAAGCCTAATTCCTGTCAATTTTTGATCTGTGGGCTGGCCAAAACACAACCGGTGGAGAAGCGGGGACTTACCAGCGGATCAGTGCCGACCCCCAGGTAAACCCACTACCGAAAGCTGCCATCAGTACCAAATCCCCTTCTTTGATCCTGCCCTCGCTATGGGCTTCACTCAGGGCAATGGGGATGGAAGCAGCGGTAGTATTGCCGTACCGCATGATGTTGTTATATACCTGATCGTCCGACAGCCCCATTTTCTTTTGGATAAACTGGCTGATCCGGAGGTTTGCCTGATGGGGAATCAACAGGCTGATATCCCCGGGATTGTAGCCATTGGCACCCAGGGCCTCCATAATGACTTCCGCAAAACGCGTGACGGCATGCTTGAATACAAAATTGCCATTCATGTGCGGATAATAACTGGTATCTTCCGGGTCATTTTCAGACATAATGGCATCAACCCACCGGCTGGTAGCCGGGCCGATCAAGGCGAGTTCTTTGGCATGCTTCCCCTCACTGTGCAGATGCGTGGAAAGGATACCGTGCCCGTTTTCGGAACGCTGGAGTACCACAGCACCCGCCCCATCACCAAATATAACGGTCACTCCCCTGCCCCGTGTACTTTTTTCCAGACCGCCCGAATGATATTCAGAACCAATCACGAGTATATTTTTGTACATTCCGGTTTTGATAAACTGATCGGCCACAGAAAGCCCGTAGACAAAGCCGGAACACTGATTTCGGACATCCAGAGCCCCTATTTCGCGTATACCCAGCAAGTCCTGTACCTGTACGCCAGGGCCGGGGAAATAATAATCCGGGCTCAGGGTAGCAAAGACAATAAAATCGATATCATCCGGTGTCAGGCCCGCATTTTTTATGGCTATCTGGGCTGCCTTGGTCCCCATGGTCGAGGGTCTGTCATCGCTGCCGGGCACTACCCACCTGCGTTCCTCAATGCCTGTACGCTCCACGATCCATTCGTTCGTGGTTTCCATAAACTGGAGAAGGTCCTGATTGGTGACTACATTGTCGGGGACGTAATGCCCGATCCCGGCGATTCGTGAAGTATACATGTCATTTTTGTTTTTGGCTGGTTAAATATAGTAAACAGCACAGAATCTGACACTGTCAAACGAATGCAATTAAAAACCTGCGAGGCGGGCCCGGCAGCAAATGGCAGCACTAAAGCCGATGGCAGCTGTTAATTTATGATCAAAACCTCGATCCGTCTGTTCAGTTCCCTGCCTTCTGTTTCGTCATCATTTGAGGCCAGGGGCTGTTTGGAGCCATATCCTTTGGATTTGACCTGATCCGGGCTGATCCCATTTTTCAAGAGCCAGTTACGTACAGATTGGGCCCTCCGCTGTGACAACCATTCATTGACCGATTCGGGCCCCATGTTATCCGTATGACCGGCTATTTCCACCACGAGCGAAGGTGAACGTTGCAGGAATTGCAAAATTTCGTACAAAATTGTTTCAGATTCCCTTTTCAACAAACTGGTACCAAAATCAAAGTACACATTATGGGCTATGGCCTTTCCTGCCGTCCTGTATTTTGTTCCCAGGTTTGCGATGGTGGTATAATCCTTTTCAAATTCATTGTACCTCGATTTGTTTCCCTCAATGGAATGGATCACGGCATTGGGGACAGAGCGTGACTGCATGGGAATGACCTGTGGCTCTACTGGCTGGTCAGGAACCGTACGGGAGGCCAATTGCGGTTCTTCTTTGGCTCCGGTCATTTGGAAATCCTTAAAATAAGTAGTTGCCCCACCTGCAGGAGAAGCAACGGACAGTTGATCCGAATAAATGGCGGCACCGTTTTGGTTTACGTTGACCTGATAGGTGTCTTCTGCCATCAGCACAGCCACATAATACCCCTCCGGATCGATTACAGCTTTTATTTTATGACCAGGGTAGGCCGAGGAAATAAATTCAATTTCATTTTTCGCATCAGGACGATCACTTGCCAGATCCTTTATTTTACCCTTCATCCTGATCATTTCCGCTTCTTTGAAGACATACAAATCAAATTTCCCCATTGTACCCATTCGATCGGAACTCAGATAACCACTTGTTCCTTCCCTGGAAATCCAAAAATTCAGCTCGTCATTCTGGGTGTTAATCGGGTAGCCCATATTGACGGGATCAGACCATGAGCGAGAGGCTGAATCATAGACTGACTTGTAAATATCAAATCCCCCGATACTGCCATGCCCCTGTGAACTAAAATACAGTGTCCGGCCATCTTTTGATAAAAACGGACTACCCTCATCGTCCAGGCTGTTGATCCGATCCGAAACAGGGACGGGTTTTGACCACTTGCCACTGGATGGGTTTCTGTGTGACAGGTAAAGATCCATGCCTTTGGTCTTATACGTTTTGTCCGATGCGAAGATGATCAGGTCTTCCGTATCATTTATATAAAAATGGGATTCAACGTTCAGACTTTTTATTTTGCTATCATAGGCAACCGGCAATGACCATCCTCCGTTTTTTGCCTCGCTAAAATACACGCCCCCACGTTTTGCATCCTTATATAAATAAAGCTTCCCATTTTCATCTGCTACTTCGATATTGGCATACTCCCGCATAAATTCACCTAAAACCGCCAATTCGGAAGGTGAACTCCACACCTGCTGGTCTGAAAGCGAAGAGCGAAAGAAGCGGAACGTTTCATTAGTGCCACTGCTCTTTCGGGAAGATGCGTATAGCAATTCCTTTTTGTCATGAATATAAATGGGGGCAAGCTCGGAAGCT
>JAOUOM010000263.1 GCA_029880385.1 Cyclobacteriaceae bacterium
TAAATCTAGCCGATCGTCTTCTTTTTTACCGTATTTCAACGGTCAACTTCCCCTAAAACCAGGTCGAGGGAGCCCACAATGGCAACCATGTCGGAGATCATGACGCCACGGGACAATTCGGGAAGTATGGACAGATTGACGAAAGAAGGGCCACGGGATTTGCAACGAACCGGCACATCAGATTTGCCATCGGTACGAAAGAAAAAGCCCAATTCCCCTTTTGGGTTTTCGGCACGGACATAAAAGTCCTGTGCTTTGGGCCTGATTTTTTTCGGAACCAATTCCCGGGGGTCAAAATCACGGGTACGTTTGTGTTCACCGGTTAGTTTTTGCAGGCATTGGTCGATGATACGCAGCGATTCCCGGCACTCCTGCATGCGTACCCATGTTCGATCCCAGCAATCACCGGTTTTGCCCATTTTCCCTTCCCCAATGGGGACGTCAAAATCCAGTTCGGGGTACACACTGTATCCGTCTACTTTTCGCAGGTCAAATTTTAACCCGCTGGCCCGGAGCATGGGGCCCGTAATTCCATAATTGATGGCGGTTGACAGGGGCAATACACCTATAGAAGCCGTACGGTCAATGAAAATCTGGTTTTGAAGCAAAAGATTTTCAAGATCATCAAGTTTGGGCATCAGGTAGTTGCTAAAAGAAGCACACCTTTCCTCAAACCCTACGGGCAAATCATAAAAGAGCCCTCCGATCCAGATGTAATTGTAGAGCATTCGGGCACCGCACACCCACTCCAGTAGCCGCAGGATATGTTCACGGTCACGCATGACCCAGAGAAACGGGGTAAAGGCACCAATATCCAACCCATAGGTACCGATCGCTACAAAATGTGAGGCGATACGGTTGAGTTCGGCCACAAGCACACGAATATACTCGACGCGCCTGGGGATGCGATCCTGTATGCCAAGCATCCGCTCTACACCCATGGCAAAAGCATGTTCGGAATTCATGGAGGCCAGGTAATCCATGCGGTCTACATAGGGGAGGCCCTGATTGAACGGGACTGATTCCACGTGTTTTTCAAAACAGCGGTGTAAATATCCGATATGGGGGACTACATCCACGACGATTTCACCGTCAGTCACGACTTCTAATCGCAGGACACCATGGGTAGAGGGATGCTGGGGTCCAATGTTGATGACCATCTCACCCGTTTTTAATTTTTCAGGGTCATATTTTACCGGTTCCGAGTTGCGGAGGTGATCAGGGTGATATGTATATTGGACTGACAAGGCTATGGCTAAATTAAAATCGGATGCATGAAATAGTTACATTCATTTGCTTAAATCGTTCTGATTTCCGAGCGCAACGGTAATTCCATGGTATTTTTCCTGTTCCGTATAATCTTTTCGTAGCGGAAAGCCCTGCCAATCATCGGGCAACAGGATCCGGCGAAGGTCGGGATGGCCCTCAACGTAGATTCCCAACAGGTCAAAGGCTTCCCGCTCGTGCCAATTGGCCGTTTTCCATATGTGTGCGACCGAGTGAATGGAAGGGTTTTGCCTGTCAATGCTAACCTTAATCATCAGGGAATTGTCATACGGGACTGAATAGAGGTTGTAAATCACATCCATGGTGCCGGAATCCGGGCCATTGTCAATACCCGAAAGGCAGGAGAGCATGTCGAAATAGGTATTTTCGTTCGTTTTCAACCACTGGCAGACTTCCACGAGCATGGCAGGATCGACGACCAATGCCGCCGGGGTGGCCTCCCGGTCTTCTCCGAAGGGAATAGCCGGAAAGGCCTGTTGAAGAATCTCTTTGATTTCTTGAAAAGTCATGTAGGTTGGGTTTTTTTCTTCATCAGTGCCTCCAGTGCATGGGGCTTTAATCTTGATTCACCTCTGATTTTTTCCTGAAGTTTCATAAATCCTCCGATTAATGCTTCGGGACGGGGAGGACAACCCGGCACATACACATCCACGGGGATTATTTTGTCGACACCCTTTACTACATGATAGCCATGCTCCCAATAGGGGCCGCCACAATTGGAGCAAGACCCCATCGAAATCACATACCGGGGCTCGGCCATTTGCTCATACAAACGGCGCACCCGGTCGGCCATTTTGAAGGTTACAGTTCCTGCCACAATCATTACATCAGATTGACGGGGGGAAGGCCGAGGGAAAATACCCATTCGATCCACATCATAGCCGGTGGCCATGGTGCCCATCATTTCGATGGCACAGCAGGCCAGCCCAAAGCCCATTGGCCATAGACTGGACAAACGGGCCCAGTTCATCAGGTCGTCGACCGTGGTTACGATCACCCCTCCTTGTGCAAATTCCTGATCCAGGTATCCTTTCATTGAGTTGGGTTTAAATTCAGCCGGCCGTGTAGGTGCTTATGAATATTTTTCATTGATCTTGTCGTAAAGTCCCTGTGGGACGGTTGATGTTTCTTCTTTTACGCCTGTTTGGGGTTTTACCCAGTCAAGCATTCCTTTTTTCCAGGTATAGGCTAAGCCTACGGCCAGCATCCCGACAAAAACCAGGGCTTCAATCAGCGAAAACCAGCCCCATAATCCGTTAGTCGCGTTTATTTTTTCTGCATTTCCAAATACGATGGCCCAGGGAAAAAGAAAGACAAGTTCGACCTCAAAGAGCAGAAATATCAGGGCTATGATATAAAACCGTACATTGAACGTGCCCCAGGCCGGCCCTACCGGCTCTTCCCCTGATTCGTAGGTCGTTAGTTTTTCCTGATTGGGTCGGGATGGACGGAGAATGCGGCCGAGTCCCAGTGTGACGAGGATAAAAACCAACCCGCCGATCAGGAATAATAAAACAATTCCAAATCCTGAAATCTCCATAGGGACAAATGTAATCAGAAGTTTAATGGATCGAGATGTTTGAAATGACCATTCAACATGATCTTTTCGCGGGCCATCTCTGCCCGTTCCAATGTGGGCAAAAGTGATTTGAGATGCCTGATTAGGAAATGGAGGCGATCTTCTTCGGATGGCAACTGGAGCAAGTCGTATTCTTCTTCCAGCTTGAGCCCGATTTTGTGAACGTATTCATGGAGGGGAGTTTGTACCGAAAGCTTTATTTTGTCTTCCACTTGCAGCCAGGAAAAAAGTTCCTGAACCAGGTCAATGGCCCGCAGCGTCAATTCCGCATTTTCCTGACGGTCTTGCGTCAGGATTTCGATCCTGCCACCTGCATAGAGACGGTCATTCCAGGGGTTTTGAAAATCGATCACCTTAAATTCCGCTATGCCTTCCGTACAGATATCCATCCGGCCGTCATCGTATCGTTTTGACACGTTTAAAATACGCATTTCAGTGCCGAATTCAATTTTTTTATGCACAAACGAAGGGATGCCAAATGTTTGCTTGCCTTGTAGGCAGTCATTGACAAGCTGTTTGTAGCGAGGCTCGAAAATGTGGAGGTTTAGTCGTTCGCCAGGAAACGCCACCAGATTCAACGGAAACAAACCCAATTCCTTTTGCATATTTTCATTAACCTTTGTGTGCGGGTAAAGTTTATGGATTTTACGTAAAAAGTAAATGGTTAATTTCAATCAAAATCACACGTTATGAAGGTAGTCCGGATTGCCCAGGGGAAAGCAGTGCCTTTGCCTTTTCGTTTTGCCGGCACTTTGGTCATCCTCATGCTGTTTGTCGGAATGCATGCCTATTTGGCCATGCATGTGTTTGTTTTGATGGCCATGGTGGTGTCATCGCTATTACCGGCATTGTGGTCGAGTGTTTTTATTTTGGAAATTGACCCGGCAAACCATATTATCCATGAATATGTATGGGTAATGGGCCGAAAGTTTGGAAAGAAACGGCCATTGCCCCCTTTGGGAAGGATCTATGTGAACCAGGTGAAGACAAGCCGGCACATGCACTCGTACGGGGGAAGTACCCTTCAGCTAAAAGGGTATGAATGTGTCGGGTTTTTGAAATTTTCAAATGAGGAAACTTTGGAGCTGATACGGGAAGAGGATTGTGAATTTGTTGTGAAATCACTTTCAAAAATTGCTAAAAAATTAGATATTCCTTTCAAATTCAATGATACGGTAACCCCATGAAAACATTAACCGTCCTTTTTTTGCTGTTTGCCAGCATGTTTGTGCATGCTCAGGAGTATGCCATCCGCCAACTCGAGGATTCACCAAGACACCATGAATGGGTGGTAGTCAAATCCAATGGCCGCAACCTTCATTGTTTTGTCGCATATCCCGAAATAGCCGAAAAGGCCCCGGTCGTCATTGTGATCCATGAAAACCGTGGGCTTAACGACTGGGCACGTTCACTGACCGATCAGCTGGCTGCAGCCGGCTACCTCGCCATAGCACCTGACCTGTTGTCAGGGGCAAGCAGGGAATATGAAAAGACGAAAGACTATCCGACAACCGATGCGGCCAGGGAAGCCATCTACCGCTTGGATGCCGATGCAGTCACGGCAGACCTGGATGCTGTATTTGCGTATGCCAAAACCATAAACGCAGGTAATGGAAAAATCCATGTGATGGGATTTTGTTGGGGCGGGTCACAATCATTCCGGTTTGCTACCAACAATTCCGGCCTGACGGCTGCCTTTGTTTTTTATGGTACGGGCCCAAAC